>DATFVJ010000307.1:0-4622 GCA_035260365.1 Streptosporangiaceae bacterium | reverse complement strand
CGGCGTCGGGCGGTGGGCAGCGCAGCGCGTCCATCGCCTGCTCGAGCTGGCTGTCGAGGTCCCAGGCGTCGCGGTGGTCGAGCTGCTCCTGAAGCTGGCCCATCTCGGTGAGCAGCTCGTCCGAGTAGTCGACCGCCAGCTTCTCGGCGATCTCGTTATAACGGTCAAGCAGCGCCTTGGTCTCCGCGACGCCCTCCTCGACGTTGCCGAGCACGGTCTTGTCCTCGTTGAGCTGTGGCTCCTGCGCCAAGATCCCAACCTTGTAACCAGGCATCAGCCGGGCGTCGCCATTCGATGGCTGCTCGAGCCCCGCCATGATCCTCAGCAGCGTTGACTTGCCGGTACCGTTCGGCCCGACCACGCCGATCTTGGCTCCGGGAAGGAAGGCCAGCGTGACATCGTCGAGAATCACCTTGTCGCCGTGCGCCTTGCGCACGCCGCGCATCTGATAAATGAACTCCGGCATGCCATCAAGGGTATGGGCTCTCAGAAACCAGCTCAGCCACCGGCCGCGCGCCTCCAAAACCTGACTCGATCTTCACGTCTTCGGCCGTACGAGTTACCTAGGCCGCGCCGATGCCAGGCTCCGGCTCGTCCTGGCCGCTGAGCCGCGCGGCTTCGGTGTCAACGCGGGTGAACAGGCACACGCGGTCACGGCCGGATTCCTTGGCGCGGTAGAGCGCGAGGTCCGCCGCCGCGAGCAACTCGAAAAGATCGTGGCCGTGGTGGCCGAGCATCGCCATCCCGATCGACACCGTCACCGTCACCGTCGTGTCCTCGACAGGCACCCTCATCTCGCTGATCCTGGCCCGTACCCGCTCCGCGACGAGGCGCGCTTCCGCGATGTTGGCCCGCGGCAGCAGCGCCACGAATTCCTCACCGCCGAACCGCCCGACGATGTCGGTTTCGCGGACAAGCACACGCAGCGCGGCGGACAGCCCGGCAAGTACCTGATCGCCTGCCAGGTGACCGCACGTGTCGTTCACGCGCTTGAAGTGGTCGATGTCGATCAGCAGGAGCGCGAGCGGTTCGCCGCCCCGCACCGCCTTGCCGATCTCCACGCCGGCCTCCCGCTGCCAGGCCGCGATGTTGAGCAGGCCGGTCTTCGCGTCGATGCGCGCGGCCGCCCGCAGTTGCTTGTGCTGCAGGCTGCGCTGCAACACGACCACGGGCGGCAGCGCGACAAGCAGCAGTGCCGGGCTCGCCACGCATGCGATGGTGACAAGCACGCCCAGGCAAAGCTCGGCGAGATCGAGCAGCAGACTCTCCTTGTCCCACAAGAACCCGCGCGCCGGGGCCCGCCGTTCCGCGATGTTCGCGGCCACCGCGACAAGCGCCACGTTCACGATCGTGAAGAACACCGCGCAGGCGACCGCCGCCGCGACCATGGCGGGATAGGTGAGCCAGACCTGCGGGCGCCCGAGCGGGGCCGCCCCGGCGATACGCGCACCCAGAATCCGGAACGCGACGGATGCGCCCGCGCCGGCCAGACCGAGCACGGCGGCGCTGAAGACGCGCCGGAAGGCCGGCGCCCGCCTGACCCTGAGCTGCAGCAGGAAGCTGATCGGCACCGGCGCGAGTAGCGCGTAGAGCGGCGGAAGCAGGAGCGCGACAGGCAGCCACCACGCGGAAAGCAGGTCCCGCGAGACTCCGGCGGGCATGCCGAGGCGCCTGGTCGTCTCGATGCATACCGCGCCGCAGGCGAGCAACCCCGCGAACAGAACTACCTGGCCCGGGTGCGCCGCGGTCCGGGTGAGCTCCCAGCCGGCCAGCGCGATGTCCGCGCCAGTGACGGCAACCAGGTACCAAAGTAGTGACGGCGGCTGGCCAAGGACCGGCCAGCGCGAAAGGCGCGTTTTAGTTAACCGGTCGAGGCCGCGGCGTGCGCCGCGCCGGATCGCCGCATGACGAGCGGGTGACATGCCGTCCATTCCCAGTCCTGTGGCTCCATACCGATCCCGAATCCGTCGTTACATTGAGTAGCACGATAGATGCAAAGCGTGCGCGCGGCAGCGGAAACGAGTATGTTGGGCCGCGCAGAAACCGGGCCGGCCCGTCACGCTGAGGCTGCCGCGGCCCGGTCACGGCAACCCTGGGCACGAGACCCAAGCCCGGGCCGCCACAGGACCATCTTTACGCCGCGTGGTATCCGCAACCTGGCACCACCGGCGACGGCCACCCCTCCCCGCAAGGCACCTGTCGCAAGGCGTGCCTGCCGCAAGGCACCCTGCCACAAGGCACTCTGCCGCAAGCACTTTGTCGCACCGCGAACCCCGCGGCACGGCACCCCGCCGCAAGGCGCGCCCGGCGGCAAGATACCGCGCCGCAAGGCATCCTGCCGCAAGGAGGCAACCGCAGTGACGCGAGGTGTGATCTGGACGTGACGCCCGCCGCGCGCCGGTCGGCCCGACCGCGGGGCGGGTCAGCTCAGGCTGCCTGCCCAACCTCGGGCGCGTCCCCGGCGTCCGTGCTGGAGACGGGATCAGCCGGATCCCCGGCGTAACTGGCGTCGCCCTCCCCGCCGGCGAAGTCGGCCGCCGATGCCTGAACTCCCGCGTCATCGAACAAATCGGCCCCAGAGAACTCGTCCTCGCCAGCGTGCCCCTCGCCCGGCTGCGACTCGTCCAGCGCTCCGGCCGGGTCCTGCTCCTCCCAGCTACCTGGAACGTGCCCGGGCTCAAAGCCGTTCTCGCTGGGCAAGCCGGGATCACCGCCCAGCGCCCGCTGAGCGAGCTGGAGCGCTGGCGCGTCACCCGGTGAACGCTTGGTGCGCAGGAAATGAGCCACGCCGCGGGTGAGGTCGTGGCCCAGCGTGGACGCGTCCACCTCGACCACGACCCGCTGGTTTCCGTCCTTGTCGTCGAACTGACGTACCCGCATCTTCCCCTTGACCACCACGGGGTCGCCCTTGCGCAGGCACGCCGCGACATTGCTGGCGAGAGACCGCCAGCAGGTCACGGTCACGTATGAGGTGTCACCGTCCGACCACTGGCCGGTGTCCTTGTCCTGCCGGCGGGGCGTCACGCCCACCCGCATGTTCGCCACGAAGCGGCCGGCCTTCGTCACGACGAGGCTCGGGGTGCTCGCCACGTAGCCGACCATGGTCACCTGTGCTTCGTTCATCACAGTCCCTTCGGTCCGCCGGCGGCGCGGCGCTGCCGGCTCTTCCATCCACGGTCGGCCAATGCGGCAATCGCCCGCCACGCCGAGCGCGATTCTGTGGACAAGGTGACGCGTCGGGGCGATCTGTGGACAGCGGCGCGCGACCCTCGGCGCCGCCGTGGGAGGATCGGCTCAGGCGCCGACGAGCTCGGCCGGCTCGGTGATCACGTCGACCAGCGCACCGTTGCGCAACGCGGTGATCGCGAACGGGCGCCCGATGGCCTCGGCGAACATCAGCCGCTGCAGCGCCTGTGCGCTGTCCAACGGCTGCCCGGCTGCGTAGAGCAGCAGGTCGCCGGCGCGGAGCCCGGCCCGGTCAGCTGGCCCGCCCGGTACCACTTCGGCCACCCGGACCCCGCGGCCCGACCTGCCGCTTTCGCGGAATTTGGGCGGCAACGGCGCTGGTGTGGTGATCAGCCCAAGGTAGGCGCGGCGGACACGCCCGTCGCGCATCAGCGACGCGATGATCCGCCTGGTCGTCGAGTTCACCGGGATGGCAAGGCCGAGCCCGATCCCGGCCACCGCGGTGTTGATGCCGACGACCCGGGCGTTCGCATCCGCGAGCGCGCCGCCTGAACTGCCCGGGTTCAGCGCCGCGTCCGTCTGGATCACGTCCTCGATCATCCGCGCCGCGACACCCGACCCGGCGGTCGCACCGGTGCGGGTGGGCAGCGACCTGCCGAGGGCGCTGACCACACCCGCGGTCACCGAGCCCGCGAGCCCGAGCGGATTGCCGACCGCGACCACGAGCTGGCCGACGACGAGCGTGTCCGCGTCACCAAGCTCGGCGGGCTCAGGCGTCTGCCCGGCCGAGCGGACCACCGCCAGGTCGGAGAGCGGATCGGCGCCGACAACCGTGCAGGCGGCACTGGAACCATCGGCGAATTCGGCGGTTCCGGCTTGCGCGCGCCCGACGACGTGTGCGTTGGTGAGCAGGAAGCCATCCGACGTGAATACGACAGCGGAGCCCAGGCTCTGGCCGCCCGCGGCGCCTCTGTGCGGTATCCGCAGGCTAGCGACCCTCGGCGTGAGCTGCGCCGCAACGCCGGTCACGATCTGCGAGTACGCGTCAAGCGGAGAAGTCATGCAGCCCTCCGGAAGAACGATTACAACATTACATCTTCCGAACGGCTCCGCAGCGGCGTCACTTCCGCGAACGGGTTACGCCATGAGCGAAGCAACTTCACAAAGGTGACGCGGCCAGGTTCGAGCCGCCCACGGCCGGCCAAACCGGCGCTCGCAGCGGGTCAAACGACGCCCGCGCCGCGCAACTCGTCGCGGTACCTCGCGTACTCGGAGAGTTCTTGCTGAATCGGCACGAGTACCTTGTCCTGCGCGACCCCGGCGATCCGGCCGCGGATGAGCTCCACGATCCGGTCCCGCTGCCGCTCAGCCGCCAAGGTGACGACATTCTGGCATCCGGCCGCGGTGAGCCAGCCGAGAAGCAGGATCGCGGCGAC
>DATFVJ010000306.1:0-5639 GCA_035260365.1 Streptosporangiaceae bacterium | reverse complement strand
CGCCCCGCCGGCGGCGGTCCCGGGGCCAGGCGGTCAGATCACGGACTCAGGTTACCCGCACACGTGATCGGCAGCCGCGCCACCACCGGACGAGCCGACAGATCCATAACGGCGGCCGCGGAGTGCCGCAAGCTTGGCTGTGGACAACCCGCCCGCTCGGGCGAGCGATCCCCAGAACCGCGTTCACCCCTCGCCGCCCCCTTGACAGCCGGCCAAGATCGTCAGTGGGGCAGCGCCTCCAAGGGAGGGCGGGTAGTGCAAGGAAGGTGCGTCGTATGAGGGGGGGTGGAAACGCGCAGGCGGCGTGTGACACACCGCACCGCCGTTAGGGTAAAGGCTCTTTGTGCCGGTTATGCCCGTGTGTCGCGCGGGCCGCGGCAGCTAGCACCGCTCAGGGAGCACGCGCGCCGCGGCGGCGTGGATCCGCTCGGCGTCGGCGCTGCTCAGCTGGCGCCCGCGGCCGGCCTTGATGCTGCGCCGAAGGTACTTCCGGAGTTCGTTCGCGCTGAAGACGTCCACATCACGCACGGTGATCACATGCCAGGGGATCTTCGGCCCGTAGATCACGATCGACGGGCGCACATCGACCCGCTTGCCGAGAGTGTCCCCGATCAGCTCCGCCGCCCGTGCCGCCTCCCAGCGGGCTTCCGCCAGCCGGTCCTTCTGGCTGAACGGGCCGTGGTAGATGTGCTTGCCACTGAGCACGCGCACGGGCAGCCGCTTGTCCCAGCGTTCGGAGTCGATCGCGTACACGCCGGTCGGCCCGACCACCAGGTGGTCGATGATCGCCTCGCTGCCTGGTATCGCGCGCTCGTTCAGCGTGAGGTACCCGGCGCCGGTGAGCTTCTCCAGCTTGCGCTCGGTTTTGCGCTGCGCGAGGCCGCGCCGGGCCGGCGGCGTCGCGGCGGTCGTCTGTGACCGGTGAATGGTGTCGGCGACCGCGGCGATCACGGCCACGGTCAGGCCGATCCGCCAGTCGAAGATGAAGGTGACAGCGATCCCGGCCACCAGGGCGATCGCGATCCTGCGTTCCCAGATCGGCAGGCGTGGATTCGCGGAGATGGCCGCCAGACTGGCGCGCCGAATTCGCCCGCCGCGGCTTTCTCCGCCGCCCGGGCCGGTTTCCTCAGCAGCCTTGGCCGCGGTGTCCGCAGGCTCGACGTGCGTCGCCGGCTGCTTCTCGTGCGGGGCCGATGACTCGGAATTACCCGCTCCCGGCCGTGTCACCCGGTCCACATAGCAGAGCGTAACGAATCTAGGACGCCTCGCCTAGCCTTGCCCTGGTCCACAGTATTGTCGCCTTGCACGTCGTGTTCACCAGTGTCCTGACGGGTACACATAGTCAGTTGGCCTGTCGTTTGCTGCAAATATCGCTGATAATCCCATACACCCCTGGACCGCCGCTCATGCTGCGTCTACCGTTCGGTAACATGACGCAGATTCACGATCTCTCGGCGGTGGAGCAGGCCGCGGCGGTCCGCAGCCGGGTGCTTTCACCCATCGAAATTATCGATCACTATCTGGAGCGGATCGATCGCATCGGCCCGGAGGTCGGCGCTTTCTTCACCGTAACCGGCGACCTCGCGCGCGAACAAGCACGCAAGGCCGAGCGCATGGTCGCCGAGGCCGCCGAGCCCAGCGAATTGCCGCCGCTGCTCGGCGTGCCTGTTCCCGTCAAGGACCTGAACATGGCCGCGGGCATCCGGCTCACCTACGGCTCCGCCGTCTTCGCCGACAGCGTCGCGGACGCCGATGACCATGTGGTCGCCGCGCTGCGTGCCGCGGGTGCGGTGATCCCGGGCAAGACGGCGACACCGGAGTTCGGGCTGCCCTGCTACACGGAGACCAAGGTCGGGCCGCCCGCGCGCACGCCGTGGGATCTGTCCAGGTCGGCCGGGGGTTCAAGTGGTGGCGCCGGCGCGGCTGTCGCGGCCGGCCTAGCCCCGGTCGCCCAGGGCAGTGACGGCGGCGGGTCCATCAGGATCCCGTCCAGCGTGTGCGGGCTGTTCGGGATCAAGGCGACGCGCGGGCGCGTGTCCCACGCGCCGCTGGTGCCCGATCTTTCCGGCCTGTCGGTCGAGGGGCCGCTGGCGAGAACCGTCGCGGACGCGGCGCTGCTGCTCGACGTGCTGACCGGCAACGAGCCCGGTGACATGTACACCCCGCCGCCGCTGCCGCCCGGCGAGACGTTCCTCGGCTGCGCCGCCCGCGATCCTGGCAGGCTGCGCATCGGCCGGATCATCGACCCGGTCGTGCCGGGCGCCGAGGTTCACCCCGACTGCCACGCGGCATGGGAGGACGCGAGCGCCCTGCTCGCGGACCTTGGGCACGAGGTGGTGGACATGCCGGCGCCGTTCACGGCCGATGTGGTGCCGTTGTTCGAGACGCTGTGGTACGGCATGGCGGCGCTGATGCCGGTGGATCCCGCCCGCGAGGGCGAACTGCTGCCGCTGACCAGATACCTGCGCGAGCGCGGGCGCGCTACGAGCGCGCCCGATCTGATCTTCGCGCAGGCGTACCTGCAGATCATGGTGCGCCGCGCGCTGCCGTCGACGAACGCCTACGACGCCCTGCTCACCCCCACGCTTGCGCAGCCGCCCGTGCCGGTCGGCTACTTCTCCGACCAGGAACCCGCGGAGGACTTCGAGCGGCAGAAGCGCTTCACGCCGTTTGCCGCCGTCTACAACGTGTCCGGGCAGCCGGCCGTGAACGTGCCGCTGTACTGGAACGCCGGCGGCCTGCCGATCGGTGTGATGCTCGGTGGCCGGATGGGCGAGGAGGGCAGGCTGATCTCGCTGTCCGCGCAGCTCGAGGCGGCCCGGCCATGGCGCGACCGCCACCCGGCGCTATGGTGACCGCCGCCGCACTGAACTACGAACGCAGGGGGTCGGGCCCGCCGCTTGTCCTTCTGCACGGCATCGGCCATCGCTGGCAGGCATGGGAACCCGTGCTCGACAGGCTCGCGGCCGAGCACGACGTCATCGCGGTCGACCTGCCCGGATTCGGCGGGTCGCCGCCGCTTTCCGGCGCGTCAGGTATCGCCGATATCGCCGCCGCCCTCACCGCATTCTTCGGGCAGCTCGGGCTCGACCAGCCACACGTGGCGGGCAACAGCCTCGGCGGGGCGTTGGCGCTCGGGCTCACGGCCGGAGGCCACGTCTCATCCGCGACGGCGCTTTCCCCGGCCGGATTCTGGGTCCGGTGGGAGCTTCGGTGGGGACTCGGCGTGCTTGTCGTGCTCCGGCGCACCTGCGCCGCGCGGTCTGGAGTGCGGGCGGGTGCATGAGCTGGTGCCTGGACGCCGACGGCGTCAACAGAACCCGGTGGCCCGGGTTCAGCTTCGAGTACTGGGCGCGTACCAGGCGCGCGCGGCGCGCGGACTACGTGGTCCGCTGACTCACCCCTTGCCGCTCCCGCGGCTGAGACAGACCTCATAGGTGCGCCCCAGGCTCCGCTGAGCACGGTTCCTGACAGTGGGTGCATGACGATCTACCAGAATCTGCTGCCCGCGGAACGTGCCGGGTGGGATCCCGGCAGGCCGCAGGTGGACATCGTGGTGCCGGTCCGCAACGAGGAACGAGATCTCGGCCCGAGCATCCGCCGGCTGCACCGTTATGTGCACGCGGCGTTCCCGTTCTCCGCCAGGATCACCATCGCCGACAACGGCAGTACGGACGGCACCTGGGCGCTTGCCGTCGCGCTGAGCGAGCAATACGCGAGCGTTCGCGCCGCCCATCTTGGCGAGGCCGGTCGGGGCAGGGCCCTGCACGCGGTCTGGGCGGCCAGCGACGCCGACGTGCTCGCGTACATGGACGTCGACATGTCGACCGACCTGAACGCGCTGCTTCCGCTTGTGGCGCCGTTGCTGTCCGGGCACAGCGAGCTGGCCATCGGGACCCGGCTGGCCCGCAGCGCGCGGGTCACCCGCGGCCCGCGCCGCGAGATCATCTCCCGCTGCTACAACATGCTGCTCCACGCGACCCTCGGCACGGGCTTCTCGGACGCGCAGTGCGGCTTCAAGGCGATCCGCGCGGACCGCGCGCGGGCTCTGCTGCCGCTGGTCAAGGACACCGGCTGGTTCTTCGACACGGAACTGCTCGTGCTCGCCGAGCGCGCGGGTCTTCGCGTCCACGAGGTACCGGTCGACTGGGTCGATGATCCTGACTCCCGGGTGGACCTGCTCCCCACGGCCATCGCGGACCTGCGCGGTATCGGCCGCCTCGGTTACGGGCTGGTCAGGGGCACGATCGCCGTTCCCGTATTCCTCGATCTCGCCGGCCCTCCGGATCGGCCGGCCGCGGGCAACCGAGCCGGGCGGCAACCGGGCGGCGCGCTCGCCGGGCAGCTGGCCAGGTTCGTGGTGATCGGCGCGGCCAGCACCGTCTGCTACTTCGCGCTCTATTTGCTGCTGCGCGGCGAGATGGCCGCCGAGGCGGCGAACGCGGTCAGCCTGCTCGCGACGGCCGTCGCCAACACCGCCGCCAACCGGCGGATCACGTTCGGTATCCGCGGCCGCGCGCGTGCCGTCCGTCATCAGGCGCGCGGGCTGCTCGCCTTCGGCGCCGGCCTTGTGCTCACCAGCGGTGCCCTGACGCTGCTGCAGGCGGTCGCGCCGAATCCGTCGCGACTGGACGAACTCGCCGTGTTGCTCCCCGCGAACCTGCTCGCCACGCTGCTTCGTTTCGTTCTCTACCGCGGCTGGGTCTTCCAGCACGGACAGCGCACGCTTGCCACGCCCGTGCGGGAAAGACCGGCATTCGGCGCGGCTGAAGCCGCGATCGGCACGTCCGGCGTGGCCGACACCGCGGGGAGCTCGCGATGACCGCGACCGCAGCATCGAGGGCGGTCGGCATCCGCCGGACCGATGGGCACCGGCTGTGGCAGCGGCACGGCCGGGACAGCGACGCCGTATGGGCGCGGCCCGCGCTTGCCGCCCTGCTTGCCGCCACCGCCGCGCTTTACATCATCGGTCTCGGCCGCAGCGGATGGGCGAACGAGTTCTACTCGGCCGCCGCGGCGGCGGGGACCAAAAGCTGGAAGGCCATGTTCTTCGGGTCTTTCGACGCGTCCAGCTTCATCACGGTGGACAAACCGCCGGCGTCGCTGTGGGTCAGCGAGATCTCCGCCCGCATCTTCGGGGTGAACTCGTGGAGCCTGCTCGTGCCGCAGGCACTCGAGGGCGTCGCGGCGACCGGGCTGCTTTACACGACGGTCAAGCGCTGGTTCGGGCCCGGGGCCGGCCTGCTCGCCGGCGCGGTCCTCGCCGCCACGCCGGCCGCCGCGCTGATGTTCCGGTTCAACAATCCCGATGCGCTGCTCGTGCTGCTGATCGTCGCGGCCGCGTACGCGGTCACCCGGGCCATCGAGGACGGCAGGACCCGCTGGCTCGTCCTCGCGGGCTCGCTCGTCGGGTTCGGCTTTCTCACCAAGATGCTGCAGGCGTTGCTCGTCCTGCCGGCGTTCGGGATCGCCTACCTCGTCGCCGGGCCGCCCGCGCTCGGCCGGCGGGTGTGGCAGGTCGCGGCAGGCGGGGTCGCGACTCTGGTGGCGGCCGGGTGGTGGGTCGCGATCGTGCAGCTCACGCCCGCGTCCGCGCGCCCCTACATCGGCGGCTCCACCACTAACAGCGTGCTACAGCT
>DATFVJ010000305.1:0-2401 GCA_035260365.1 Streptosporangiaceae bacterium | reverse complement strand
AGAGCGAGCAGCACGCGGGTACCGCCGGTCAGGTCGTCGGTGGCGAACGCCGCGAAGAACCTGAAGATTCCTGACACGATCAGCTGAAGGCCGAACAGGATCGCGATCACCAG
Source organism: Streptosporangiaceae bacterium (assembly GCA_035260365.1). Taxonomy (GTDB): domain Bacteria; phylum Actinomycetota; class Actinomycetes; order Streptosporangiales; family Streptosporangiaceae; genus DATFVJ01. Next base: position 2,288 of record DATFVJ010000305.1, on the reverse strand, counting down.
AATCGTCGGGCCCGGCCAGGCGAGCGCGGCGACCCCGGCGGCCAGCGTGAGCAGGCCGAAGACAAGCAGCGTTACCCAGTGCCGCCCAAGCCGGGCGAGGACGTCGGCCGCGTCGGTGCGCACTTCATCTGCCATCTCTGTGCTTCCTCCATTTGTCCTGCGGTCTCGGTCGAGGCCTGCCTGACCCCCTGCGGCGGCCGTCAGGGCGGCGGTCAGCCGAATCTCATCCGTTCGTGTACGAGCCGCACGGCCATGGCGCCCTCCCCCACGGCCGAGGCCACCCGCTTGATCGACCCGCTGCGCACGTCGCCGACGGCAAATATTCCCTGGCGGCTCGTCTCGAGCGTGCGCGGCTGGCCGCCACCGCCTGGTGCGTCATCGCCCGGCGCCTGCCTGGGCGCGTCGGTACCGGTGCGGACGAAGCCGTCGTCGTCGAGCGCGACCTCGTCGCGTAGCCAGTCCGTGCAGGGCGCGGCGCCGATGAAGACGAACAGGGCGACCGCCTCGACCAGCCGCTGCTCGCCGGTCCGGTTGTCCTCGACCACCAGGGCCCTGAGCCGGCCGGCGTCGCCTGCCAGTTCCCTTACCTCGGTGTGCAGCATGACCTCGATCCGCGGGTCGTGCTCGATCTGGTTGACCAGGTAGCGCGACATGTGCTCGCCGAGGTCGCCGCCGCGCACGAGCAGCCGCACGTTCGCGGCGTGTTGCGCGAGCGCGAGGCTCGCCTGGCCGGCGGAGTTGCCGCCCCCAACGACGCTGACCTGGTCGCCCCGGCAGGACTGCACCTCTGTCTGGGTCGCGGCGTAGTAGACGCTCGTCCCCTCGAATTCGTCGAGCCGCGCCGCGCCGAGCTTGCGATAGCGTGCGCCGGTCGCGATCAAGGCGGTTCGGCCGCAGATCGTGCTCCCGTCCTCGAGCGTGACAACGCAGTAGCCGTCGCACTGGTGCAGCGCGGTCGCCGTCCCAGGCACGGTGATATGGGCGCCGAACTTCCTGGCCTGGATTGCCGCACGGTCGGCGAGCTCCGCACCGGAAATCCCGGCTGGAAACCCAAGGTAGTTCTCGATTCGCGGCGAGGTTCCCGCCTGGCCGCCCGTCGCAACGGCGTCGAGCGCGGCCGTGGTGAGACCCTCGGAGGCGGCGTAGACGGCCGCGGCCAGACCCGCGGGCCCGGCGCCGATGACGATCAGATCGGACACGGCCTCCTGCGGGCTCGGGGCGTGCAGGCCGAGCGCGCGGGCGAGGGCGGCGTTACTTGGGTTGCGAAGCAACTGGGTCCCATGCAGGATCACGGCCGGCGTGTCCTCCGGCGTGACGCCGAGGCGGCGCAGCAGGGCCTCCGCGCCCGCGTCCTCCTCCAGATCGATCCACCGGTGCGGCAGCCTGTTACGCGCGGCGAAGTCGCGCAGCCGGCGAGCATCGGGTGAGTACCGTGATCCGATGATTCTCATTCCGGCGCCGAGCCCGATCAGGATCGAACGGCGGATGAGGTAGGCGCGCAGGATGAGGTCGCCGACCGTCTGGTCGCGGGTGACGAGTTCGCGGAGCCGGCCGGTCGGCACGACGAGTACTTCGCCCGGCTCGATCACCAGGCTGGACAAGAACACGGCCTCCCCGGTGAGCAAGCTCAGCTCGCCGAGGAAACGCCCAGGGCCGTGCACACTGACGATCCGTTCTTCCGGTGTCCCGTAGCCGTCGACCACCGCCACTTTGCCGGCCAGGATGACGTAGAAGTCACAGCTCGGATCGCCGTCGCGGAACAGGAGCTCACCCGGCTGCACGCGGCGGCGCTGAGCGTACGCGGCGAGCGAATCCATCTGGTCGCCGCTCAGGCGCGGGTACGCACCGAATCGGTCGGAGGTTTCCGCAAGCGCCTGCGGATCTGTCGTGCTCACGGCCCTCCCTCGGCTGCGTTAGCTCCCTCGTCGCCGCGGCTGCGCATCACCCGCGGCACGTCCTGGCCGGGTCAGACATAGGTCTCATCGACGTAGCACCAGCGCCAGTTCTCGCTCGGCTCGAAGGACGCGATGATCGGATGGTTGACGGCGAACGCGTGCGCCCGCGCGTGCCGGTGCGGGGACGAGTCGCAGCAGCCCACGTGACCGCAGGTCAGGCACAAACGCAGATGCACCCACGGCGAGCCCACCTGCAGGCACTCCTCGCAACCCTCCGGAGTTCGCGGCACGACGGGTCTGATCAGGGTGAGGTGCGGATCCGCGATTACTTCCGTCATATCCATCCTTCCCCGGCAGGAAACCCATGCGGGCACGGTGCCTGATCGGCGGGGC
>DATFVJ010000304.1:0-2675 GCA_035260365.1 Streptosporangiaceae bacterium | reverse complement strand
CCCGCCGCGGCGAGGGCTTCAGCGGCCGTCACGGTCCGGTCGAACCGGCCCCGGTCGGCCCGGCCCGCGAGTTCGAGCGCCCTGAGCGTGAGATCGGCCGCGGTCTGCGGCGCCGAGGGGAGAAACGCGCGCGCCGCGCGATCAAGGCGCGCGATCGCGTGCGCATCGTCCGCGCTTGTGCCGCTGATCAGATGTGCGGCCGCGTCGTCCGCCGGACCGCCCCGGTCGAGTAGCAACTCGCCCGCCTGCAGGTGCAGCGCTTGGCGGGCCGGTGCGGGCACACCTTCCGCGACCGCCCGCCACACCAGGTCATGGCGGAACGCAAGCGCGCTCGGCGTGGCGGCGAGGATGCCGGCTTCGAGCGCCGCCTCAAGCTCGGGCAGCAGGGTGGCGGCCGTCTCGCCAAGCAGCGCGGCGATGTTGCCGACGCGGAAGGACTTGCCAAGAACGGCACCCACCTCGACGATCTGCCTCGCGCGCGGTGACAGCTCGCTCAGCCACCGGCGCACCGCGGTCTGCAGCCGCTGCGGCAGCCGCCCTGAGACCAGACAGGCCAGGCCGCCGTCGATCCGGATCCCGCCCTCGTCCGCCAGCCCGGCCAGCAGTTCCGCGAGCAGCAGCGGGTTGCCCCCCGCCTCCGCGACCAGCGCGAGCAGCCGCCGGTCCAGTGCCGCGCCCAGGGTGTCGGCCGCCATCTCAGCCATGGTCTTGTCATCGAGCGGCCTGAGCATCATCCGGACGGCGCCGGACCGCTCCAGATGATCGAAGAGCCACTCCGCGTCGTTGTCCACGCTGACCGCGCTGCGCGCGAGGACCCACAGCGGCGACTGGGCTCGCGGCCGCAAGGACAGGCTCCGCAGCGCCCGAAGTGTCGCGGGGTCGGCCCACTGCAGATCATCCATCATGATCATCAGCTGGTTCTGTGCCGCGCGTTCAGCGCGCGGCCAGCGCCGATCCGGCCCTGATCGTCGGGGGTCGCCGTTACCGGGCTTGCCCGCGTCTCCGACCGCGGCCACCGCTGGGGACTGCGGGGGCATCGGGACCGCCTGCGCGGTGGGCACGAGCTGCGGCAGCTGGTCCGGGGTACGCCAGGCGAGGGAGAATCCCCGCTCGGCCGCGACGGCCGAAGACTGCCTGAGCAGGCTGGTCTTGCCGACGCCCGGCTCGCCCTCGACCAGCAGCATCCCGCCGTGACCGGCCTCAGCCCCGCGAAGCAGGTCGCCGACAACTCTCAGTTCGCGATCGCGGCCCAACATCTCTCGGTCCCCGGATCTTCAGGTTCGCCACGGCACCCCAACAGCTCGCAGAGCGGCGGCTACCTCACGCCGTCCCGTCTCCGCGCGGATCACCGTCCACGCCCTGGTTTTGTGGCGTCCCCAGGTGCCGATTTCGGTCCCTTCGTGGAGTCGCGTGATTAACACTATGTAATCACCACACAGCGTGGGTAGCAACACCGCGACGCGCCCTTCGACCTGCCGCGGATGGGTGGACGCCGGCCCGCCAGCGGCCCGTGTCGGCGCCCTGCGATCCTTGACAAGATGGCCGGATATGCGTGGCCCGGCTCGCCCGGCGGGGCGCCCGCACGGCAGTGGAGGACATCGTGGCGAACTCGGTGCGCGTGGCAGGTCTCGGCGGGTCCCTTCGGGCCGGCTCCACCAGCCTTTCCGCACTTCAGACGGCGCTTGAGGGAGCCGAAGGCGCCGGCGGCGAGCCACAGCTGATATCGGTTCGCGACCTTGAGCTGCCGCTTTACACCCCGGAACGCGCCGTTCCAGAGGCGGCGCGCCAGTTCGCCGGCACCGTCCATCGGGCTGACGCGATGATATGGAGCACACCCACCTACCATGGCTCGGTCAGCGGCGCGGTCAAGAACGCGCTTGACTGGCTCATCCTCCTCGCGGACAGTAATCCTCCGTACCTGAGCAACAAACCCGTCGGCCTGGTGGCGACGGCGGGCGGCGTCCAGGGGCTGCAGGCGGTCAACTCGATGGAGTTCATCGTCCGCGCGCTCCGCGGCTGGGCCGTGCCCCTGGTGCTGCCGGTGGCGCAGTCCTGGCAGTCGTTCGACCCGGATGGGCGGCTCATCGACGATTCCGTGGCCAGCCAGTTGCGCGCGCTCGGCGCCGAGGTCGTCCGCGCCGCGCGGCAGTTCAAGCAGGACGGCACCTGCGACTACGCGGACGCGGAGCAGTTCACGCCCGGGTCGCGGCGCGGACGGGCGCAGGCGCCCGCATCCTGACGGCCGGCCGCTCCGGGGCCGGGCCGCTCCCGGGGGCCCGGCCGCGCAGGTGCGCGATGTGCGGGCGCGCCGCCGAGCCGGCCCCCGCACATCGCGCAGCTCACCTCGCGGTCAGCTCAAAACGCGAGTCACGCCGCGTGCGCCATACGGTCGTCGAGCCGGCTGACCGCGCGGCGCACGCGGAAGGCCGCGATGATCTCCATGACGCCGAACACCACCAGCCACACGCCGAGGACGATGGCGAGCCCGAGCAATGACAGGCCCGGATATGCGAGCACGACCACGCCGGCCACGATGCTCAGGATGCCGGTGAAGGCCGTCCAGCCGCGGTTTTGCATCTGGCGGTGCGACAGCGCGGCGAAGGTCTCGATGGCGCCATTGACGATCCAGAAGATGCCGAGCAGCAACGCGAGCGCGACAACGGTGACGAGCACGT
>DATFVJ010000303.1:0-9596 GCA_035260365.1 Streptosporangiaceae bacterium | reverse complement strand
GGCGGGCCGCCGTTGTGCGGCGGATAGCTTGGCGTCCGCGGCCGCTCGCCCTTGCGGCTTTCCAATCGCCACACCGCGCGGTCGACAAACTGGTCGATCATGACGGTCTGACTGCGCAGCACGTCGAGCGCCTCGCTCGCGAAGCCGCTGGTCGACTTGGCGATGATGCTCCCCAGATCGGTCTGGCCGACCAGGGCGTCGACGTCGACGCGCTCCATGAGCCCATTGACGTCCACACGATTCATGATGCTGTTGACGTCGACGCGGTCGAGCAGCGCGCCGACATCGACCCGCCGCATCACCGCGTCGATGTCCACCCGCTCGATCACGCCGTTCAAATCCGTCCGGTCGAGCAGGCTGTCGACGTCGACGCGGTCGAGCAGCGCCGTTACGTCGATGCGGGCGAGGACGTGGTTGAGGTCGACCTGGTCGAGGACGGCGGTCAGGTCGATGCGGCTGATGATCTCGTTCATGTCCAGCGCCTGGACGACAATCTCCACTACGCGCTCGGCGACACCCTGGGCGAGCGATTCGACTGGATCGGTCACTCGCCGTCCGGCGGAGCGCAACACCTGGAACGGATCCACGGCACCAACGTACGGCCGGGGTGGTCAGCGGTAATCGCCCGCAGCGGGCGATTACCGTTTGGCCGGGGCTGGTGCCTCGCTCGCGCCCGCGGATGGGGCGGAGCGCGGTGGGCACGTCAACCGCAGCGTTCCTGGGCCGGTGGTGGCGGGCGAGTCGTCCGCGGCGCCCGCCGCGGTGGTCAGGTCGTTGGTGGCGTAGCTGCGGTGGGCTAGCCGTCCGCGGTTAGCCGTCCGCGGTGCGCGCCGCGGTGGTCTGGTCGCTGGTGGCGGCGGTGGGCTGGCCGCCGGTGGCGATACGGGCGGCGTCGGCCTTGTCGTCGTCGGCCATGCGGGCCGCCGAGGTCTTGTCGTCGTCGGCGATGGTGGCTGCGGTGGCCTTGTCGTCCGCGGCGATGCGGGCGGCGTCGGCCTTGTCGTCGGCGGCGATGCGGGCCGCTGTGGCGGCGTCGTCCGCGGCCATTCGGGCCGCTGTGGCGGCGTCGTCCGCGGCGAAGGTGGTTGCCTGGCCACCCGCGGCTTCGCGGGCGGCGGCGGTTTCGCGGGCGGCGGCACCGAGACCGTCTCCGGCTCCGTTCGGGCCCCCGATCGCCTTGGCGCCTGCCCCACCGGTGACTTCGCCGGCCGGGTCGCCCGGCGGGAGGCTCTCGCTATCGGGCCGCGCGTCACCCTTCGCCCCGTCGAACGCCGAGGTCACGGCCTTGAGCGCGGTCGTCACCTCGCTCGGGATCACCCAGAAGGTGTTCCCCGGCCCCGCTGCAAGTTGCGGGAGCATCTGCAGATACTGGTACGCGAGCAGCTTCGGATCCGGGTCGTTGTGGTGAATCGCCTGGAAGACGGTGCTGATCGCCTGGGCCTGACCTTCCGCGCGGAGCACCGCGCGCTGCTTGTCGCCTTCGGCCCGCAGGATCGCACCCAGCTTGTCGCCTTCCGCCGTGAGGATCTGTGACTGCCGCGCGCCTTCCGCGGTGAGGATGGCGGCCCGCTTCTCCCGCTCCGCCCGCATCTGCTTTTCCATCGCGTCTTTCACGCTCTTCGGCGGGTCGATCGCCTTGATCTCGACGCGGGTGACGCGGATGCCCCACTTGCCCGATGCCTCGTCGAGCACGCCGCGAAGCATGTTGTTGATCTTGTCGCGCGAGGTGAGCGTCTGCTCCAGATCCATCGACCCGATCACGCTGCGCAGCATCGTCGCGGTGATCTGGTCGATGGCCTGAATGTAGTTCACGATCTCGTAGTCGGCCGCGCGTGGATCGGTGATCTGGAAGAACAGGACCGTGTCGATGAGCACGACCAGGTTGTCCTCGGTGATGACCGGCTGTCCCTTGAACTCGACCACCTGTTCACGCAGGTCTATCAGCGGTTTTACCCGGTCGATGAGCGGAATGATGACGTTCATCCCGGGCTCGAGGGTCTTGCGGTAACGGCCGAGCCGCTCGACGTTTCTGGCCCGCGCCTGCGGCACGATCCGGACGGTCTTGATCATCACGATGATCACGAGCAGGGCGACAAAAATGCCGACGATGAGCTCGGCGAGTCCCATGGCTACTCCCGGGGATGTACGAGCGCCGTGGCGCCCTGGATCTGAAAGACGTCGACCATCGAACCGACCGGGATCACGAGCGTGTCGTCGTACGCACGGGAGGACCACAGCTCGCCGTCGATCCGGACCCGGCCCGTGTGACCCGTCACTTCCTCGACGACGATCGCCTTCCGCCCGATCAGGGCAGCGGTGCCGGTGCGAAGAGCCGGGGGTTGCTTGATGTGCCGCAGCGCGAATGGCCTGACCAGGCCGAGGCCGGCGCCTGCGGTGAGAACGAACGCGAGAAGCTGGAATGGCAGCCCACCGTCGGCGGCGGCCACGGCCGCGGCGGCGACGGCCGCCGCGGCGATCAGCGCAAAGGCCAGCGTCAGGGTAAGCAGCTCGGCGATTCCAAGCACGGCTGCCAAGATCAGCCAGATGAGCCACGCATTCACGGCTTCTCCGGGGTATTCGAGCGCCACGCGGCAAGGTCTTCGGTCCGCAGAGTGCGGCCGGTTTCCAGGGCCGGACGCGCTCTCAATCGACAGTATCTCCAGCAGAGTTCTTTCGCATGTCGTCGTTATCCGGGTTTCACCCACGGGCCTTGCGGCTCACGATCAGCTCCGCGGCTCACCATCCGGCTTCGCGGCTGACGATCGGCTCCGTGCCCGCGATCGGCTCCGTGACCGCGCCGCCCGCGGGGCCGGCGGGCCGTAGCGGGGCCGGCCGGGCGTCTGGGCAGATCGGCACGTGTGCGACCGCCTAGGATTTGCGTCCTGAGGACATTCACTGCTGGAGGTGAGATGACGGACGCGGCCAAGCAGGCGTCCGGGGCCACCTCCAGGACCGCGCCGCGGATCAGTATCGTCTTGCCCGTATTCGGCGTCGAGGACGAGATTCGCGGCTGTCTGGACTCGATTCTCACCCAGTCGTTCACCGACGTCGAGGTGATAGCGGTCGATGATCACTCGCGCGACAGGTCCGGCCAGATTCTCGATGAGTACGCCGCGCGCGACCCGCGGGTTCGGGCCATCCACCTCGGCCGAAGCGGCGGCCCGGGGAACGCCCGCAACACCGGCCTGGACCTCGCGTCCGGCGACTATGTCTGGTTCGTCGACGCCGACGACCTGCTCGTCGGGGAGAGCCTGGCCGTCGTCGGGGCGCAGCTGGCCCGCACCGAGCCTGACGTCCTGCTCATCGGGTTCGCGCGCCTGCAGCCGTCGGGCCGCATCGAGCCGAACGCCTGGCGGCACGTGCTCCGCGAGCCAGCGCCAGGGGAGGTGTTCACGCTCGCGGACCGGCCGGAGGTGATCCGGCTCACGATGACGTCCTGGAGCAAGGTGATCAGGCGAACGTTCCTGACCGGCCTCGGACTGCGCTTCGAGCCGGGAATTCACGAGGACGTGCCGCTCACGTGCGTGCTGCTGCTCAACGCGAAGCGCATCGCCACCCTGGACACGGTGTGCTATCTGTACCGCGAGCGGCGTGGCGGCGCGCTCACCAATACCCCAAGTGACGACAATTTCCAGATCTTTGCCAGGTACGAGGAGGTCTTCGGGGTCATCGATGCCCGCCGCGGCGAGTTCGACCAGTTCAGGCACGTCGTATTCGACCGGGCGATCTGGCATTACACCACGGTCTTCGGGTCGCCCAACGCTGTTCCGCGCGGCTGCAGGCGCGCATTCTTCCGCCGGATGTCGGAACATTTCGCCCGGTTCCGCCCGGTTTCCTACACCTATCCGCCCGGCCTGCACGGCGCGAAGTACCGGCTGGTCGAGCGCGACGCGTACCGGGTGTACATCACTGTCTCGGCGGTCAACCAGGCACGGATCGCGCTGCGGAAGACATTGCGCGGGCACCGCGGCGGCGCGGCGACGTCTCGCGACTGGCCTCGGCCCGCCGGCCCGGGCAAACCAGGCGAGCCGGACGTCTCCTGACAGACAGACGACGTCAGCACGCGGCCGTGACCCGTTGGGCGCCCGGACGGCGCGGTCGGCTCAGCTCGCCGGTTCCGCCGGACCTGCGTCTGGCGGCGTGAGCATGCCCTGCTGCTCCCAGAGCTTGATGCCACCGAGGATTCCCGCCGTGTTGGAGACGATCGTCACGTTCTCGCCGAGATCGTCCGGGTGCAGGCAGGCGGCGTTGCCGCCGCCGATGTAGAGATCGTCGAACAGCAGCATCGCGTCGAACGCGTCGATCGCCCGCCGTACCCGCCTGCGCCAGCGGTGGTTGCCGATCTTTTGCCGGGTCACGTCGCCGAGTTGCTGGTCAAAGGTCTCCCCGTCACGAAACGGCCCGTGCGAGAGTTCCATGTGCGGCAGCAGGCTCCCCTGCCAGAACAGGGCCGTGCCACATCCGGTGCCGAGCGTCATCACGAACTCGAAACCGTGCCCCTTGACCACCGCGCAGCCCTGCACGTCGGCGTCGTTGGCGACCCTGACCGGACGGCCGAACGCCTCTTGGAGTGCGTTCGCGACGTTGAAACCCGACCATGCCCGGGCGAGGTCGTCGTCGGGTGAACCGCCCGGGCTGGCCCGCGACAGGGCGGGCACCTCCACCACGACGCCCGCGCGCACCATGCCGGGAAACCCCGCCGATACCCGGTCGAAGGGTGGCATCTGGCTCGCGAGCTTACGCAGCGTCTCGACCAGTGTCGGCGGCGGGCACGGATAGGGCGTCGGTACGCGCACCCGCTCGCCGATCATCGCGCCGTTCTCGTTGAGCACCGCCGCCTTGAGCCCGGTACCGCCCACGTCAATCGACAGCGTCTTCACGAGGCCAGACGATACCCGGTGACCACGCGGTGGCCACCGCACCAGGGCGAACCGGGCCGGCCGCTGGCCAAGTCAGCGACCGGCCGAAGCGGCGGCCGCGCTGTTACGCGCGGGACCGCAGGGTGGCCACTCCCTCGCCGGACAGCTCGTCCAGAGGTTGCTTGCGTCCGGTCATCGCGAGCAACAGGGAGAGAGCAGGCCCGGCCACCTCGGGGCCGGTTCCGGTGGACCACTCCGCGTCGGTGGCCCGCAGGGTCAGCCCCTCGATCCGCTTCTTGGTGCCGATGAGCAGGTTGGAGCCCTTGTAGAAGTCGGCGACGCGCGTGACGGCCTCGATCGGGTACGTGTGCGCGATGCTGAGCGGGCGGCGGATGTCCTCACTATGCACGATGGCCTCGCCGAGCATGGCGTCGATCGGCCCGGGCGGGTGTGTGGTCGCGCCGATCTGGCCGCGGAACGCGGCCAGCCCGGCGGCGGGTGTACCAGAAACCTCACGCGCGACGTCCTTCGACGTCATCGCGTTGAACCGGAATCCCGCGCCGGCCAGGCCCGCGAAGAATTTGACCGGGGTCTTCCTAGCCGTCGCCGTCATGTGCCCGAGTACCTCGCGGACCGTCCAGCCCGGACACAGCGACGGGGTGGCCCATTTCGCGTCGTCGATCCCGGCGAGATCGTCGGCCAGCGCGGCACGCTCGTCGTGGATGATCGGCCAAGGACTTGTGTTGGCCATCGCCGCCCCCTCCAGAAATCAAGATCATATCGTATTTCCCAGCATAATGATCTCAGTGCCCCGGGGCACACTACCCCACCAATGGCGCATGGGTGGGCCAGGAGCACCCCCTATGTCCCATTGGCGGGGTAAGAGCCTGGCGGCGCGCGCCTGACACACATCTCCGCCTTCCGTTAGGCGAGATGGGTGGCCGGTCCGCGTGTTACGCGGGATCGCTGACCGGGTCGCTGGCCGGGTCGCTCACCGGGCCGGCGGGTTCAGATCCCGGCACCCGGCCACTGCCGGGCAGGACCGTCGGGATCTCGGCCGAGTCTGTCACCCGCAGCTTGCGCCGCGCCCGCTGGTAGAAGGTGGTGTGACCGAGGCGGACCACGCGTGCCGCACCCGCTCGCGGCTGCAGTTCGATGCGGTCGCCGCTGGTCACGTGGGCGGCGACCGCCCCGTCGACCTCCACCGCGAGCCGGCCGCTCGGGGGCAGGATGTCGAGCGCGAGGCTGTCGTTCAGCGAGAGCACGAGCCCGCGGTTGTACGACGAGTGCGGCGCGGCCGGCGTGACGAGCAGCGCCTCCACCGCGGGGCTGACGATGGGACCACCGGCGGAGAAGCTGTAGGCGGTCGAGCCCGTCGGCGTGGCGACGACGACCGCGTCCGCGGCGTAGATGACGAACGGGTGATCGGCGACCCGCACCGCGATCACGGCGCTGCCCTGCCCGGGGATGCGCACCACGGCGATGTCGTTGAACGCGGTGACGACCTGCTCGCCGAGGACGGCATCCACCGCCAGCCTGGGCTCGATGGTGTATTCGTGGTTGTCGATCGCCGAGAGCGCGTCCGGCAGGTCGGGAACGTCGACTTCGGCGAGGAATCCGAGCTTGCCGAGATTCACGCCGAGCACGGGGGCGCGCTGCCGGTCGGCGATCCGCATGGCCCGCAGCATCGTCCCGTCCCCGCCGAGGCTGACCACCAGGTCGGCGCGCCGGCCGAGTTCCTTGGCCGTCACGGCCAGCGCCGCGCAGTTCAGCCGCTGGATCTCGCGCTCGATGCCGAGGACACCGATGCCTCGCTGCGCGGCCCAGTCGAGCACGGCGGTCACCGCGTCAGCGGAATCGCGCTTGGGATGCAGCACCAGGCCGACGTTGTGCATCTCAGCCGGTCCTCGCGGACGAGGCGACCCGCACCGACGACACGGGGTGAGAACAGGTCATGACGGGATGGTCTCATGCCGCGCGCGCCGCGCCGGCCCGGCCAGGCCTCGTCAGCCGCTTTGCCCAGCCGCGCCGCCGCCCGGCACGCCGGGCCGCGCCACGCCGGGCCGCGCCACGCCGGACCCCGCCACGCCGGACCCCGCCACGCCAGAGCCCGCCACGCCAGAGTTCCGGTCGATGAACATCCGTGCCTTGGCCGCTTTGACCGCGGCGGACAGCGTGTCGATGTCGTAGGCGCCATAGTGCCGCCGCCCGTTGATGAAGAACGTCGGCGTGCCGGAGACACCGCTCAGGTCGGCGGAGTCGACGTCCTCGGCGATTCTGGTGGCGCCGGCCCGCTTTCTCAGGTGGTCGCGGAACGTACCGGTGTTGAGGCCGAGGTCGTCCGCGTAGCGAACAAGGTCGCGAGCAAGCAGATCGCCCTGGTGCTCGAAAAGCGTGTCGTACATCTCCCAGAATTTTCCCTGGTCGGCCGCTGCTTCCGCCGCCTCGGCCGCGAGCTGTGCGTGCGGGTGGACGTCGCTGAGCGGCAGGTGCCGCCACACATACTGAACGTCGCCGTGACCGGCAAGCAGTTCCCGCACGGCGGGTTCCGCCTGGCCGCAGTAGGGACATTCGAAGTCGCCGTACTCGACGACGGTGACCAGCGCACTTGCTGGGCCGCGCGTGTGATCGCGCTCAGGGTCGACGGATACGGCGAGATCGACGAGCACCTCGGAGGTGCCGAGCAGCGCGCGAATCCGCAGCCGGGGCGGCAGCAGCGCGGTGGCACGGAAGACCACCCAGGTCACGACCGAGGCGCCGAGCGCGGCGCTGAGCACCCCGAGCTTCGCCTCCTGGAGCTGGATGCCGCTGAAGGCGAGCGTCGAGATCAGGATGGACACGGTGAAGCCGATCCCGGCGATCGCGCCCGCGCCCGCGACGGCGGCCCAGCCGACCGGCGGCCGCAGCCGGCCGCGGCTCAGCCGTGTGACGAGCCACGACGTGCCTGCGATCCCGATCGGCTTGCCCGCGAGGTAGCCGAAGAGGATGCCCAGCGTGATCGGCGAGGTGTAGGCGCGGGCGAGGAAGCCGCCGTTGATCACGATCCCCGCGTTGGCGAGCGCGAAGAGCGGCACGATGACGTAGCTCGTCCACGGATGGTAGAGCTGCAGCAGCCGGTCGTTCGGTGAGATCGCCGAGGTGAGGCCGGCGCTCGCGGTACGGGCGAGCTCGGGCGTGGGCTGTTCGCGGAAGTCGCGGAAGAGGCCCGACGCGCGCTCGAGGTCGGTCCGGGCGGCCGGATAGGCGTAGGTCAGCAGGCCGAGCGCGAGCCCGACGACGACCGGGTCGACGCCCGACTTGAAGACCGCGACCCACGCCGCGATCCCGAGCAGCGCGTAGACCAGCCCGTAACGAACATGGGCGGCACGAAAGACCAGGATCACGCCAAAGATCACCAACGCGGTCACCAGTGCCATCGCCGCGATGTTGCCGCTGTAGGCGACGCCGATCACCACCAGCGAGACGAGGTCGTCGCAGACCGCGACGGTGAGCATGAACGCGCGCAGGCGGTCGGGGAAACGCGGCCCCACCAGGGCGAGCATCCCGAGGGCGAACGCCGTGTCCGTCGACATCGCCGCGCCCCAGCCGTGCGCGGAGGCGCGGCCCGCGTTGGCGGCCAGGTAGATGGCGACGGGTATCAGCATCCCGCCGATGCCGGCCAGGACCGGCAGCGCCACCCGCCGTCGCTCGCGCAACTCGCCGATATCGAACTCGCGGCGGGCCTCGAGCCCGACGACGAAGAAGAAGAACGTCATCAGCCCGCTGTTCACCCAGCCGCGCAGGTCTTGGGACACGGTGGTGCCGCCGACGCGGATCGACAACTGCGTGTGCCACACCGCGTCGTACGAAGCCGCGTCGGCGTTCACCCAGGCCAGCGCCACAAGTGTCATGGCGAGCAAAACGGCGGCACTGCCCGTCTCGGTGCGCAGGAACAGCCGCAGCGGCGTCTGGAGATTCCGCGCCCACGCGGTTTTGCCTGACAGCGGCGGAGTGGCCGGCTGGGTATCGGTCATGCCGCAATTCTGGCCCACCCCGCGCAGGTCCCACCGGGACGCACCGGCCGGCGAGCGCCGCTGGCAGGAGGGGCCGGCGATATACATACCGAACGGCTGCCGCAGGGATGCCACGCGGCAGCCGTTCGGGATGGTTTGGGGTGTCCGTCGTCGGCCGGTCGCGCGGGGCCGCTGGGCCGCACCGGCGGGGCCGCACCGGCGGGACCGCTCAGGCGCGCGTGCTGGCCGAGCCAGCGATCTCGGCGGGCGCGGGCCGCTCGTCGAAGTAGTACTGCCCGCCGCGCAGCAACGACACGAGCGCCGCGACGAGGGCCAGCGCGGTCGCGGCCGTGAACACGATGATCAGGCCGTGATGGAAGGGCTGGGTGATCAGATGCGGGAAGAACTCCATCCCGGTGAGGACGCTCACGCTGTGCGGCGGCAGCGTGTGCAGAACCCCGGACGGCCTGAGCAGGTTACCGACCGGGTTGACGCCGAGGAACGCGGCGAACAGGGTGCTGACGGGCGGCAGGTGCGCGACACCCGCGGCCACACCGAGCGGAACGCCCTGGGCGTGCAGCCCGGCGGTGAGCGTGGCGGGCAGCGCGGCGGCGAGGCCGACGATCATGAGTGAGAAGAAGACCCCGATCGACAGCGACGTGCCGGAATTCTGGAACGTCGCCCGCATGCCGGACGCGGCGCCGCGCTGGCTGGCCGGCACGCTGCTCATGATCGCGGACGTGTT
>DATFVJ010000302.1:0-3036 GCA_035260365.1 Streptosporangiaceae bacterium | reverse complement strand
AAAGCCGCCGGCGGCCCCGATCAGAGCGGCGGCACCGAAAGCGATCGCGGTCCGGAGCCTCTCGTGCCGTGACATTCCCGACCTCGGCCGCAGCATCTTGATCGCGCCCAGCAGCCGCTCGACCGCAGGCCGCACCCGCTCGACCCCGGCCCCTAGGGACTTGATCACGAGCCGCAGCCACGCGCCCAGCCGCTCGAACAGGCTCGCCACGGCCGGCTCCATCCGCAGCAGCGCAGGCTGGGCCACGCCGGTCCAGCACACCATCAGCCAGGCCACGGCCAGCGGGCGGGGCTTTGACAAGCGCGCGCGGATCCGCTCCAGCCCGTCCGGCGCGGGCTCGATCCTATCGGCCGCCGCGTGCAGCGCCCGGCGCAGGATCTCCTCCTCGTACCGCGTCATGCCTCACGCTCCAGCACGCTGCGCAGCGCGGACATGGCCCTGGCCGTGTGACTCTTGACGGCACCCCGGCTGATGCCCATGACCGAGGCGATCTGTGCCTCTGACATGTCCCCGTAGTAGCGCAGCACGAGCGCCTCGCGCTGTCGCGCCGGCAGCGTGCGCAGCGCGGAGACCACGGCAGAGCGTTCCAGCAAAATAATCGCGCCGTGCTCGGCGCTCGGCATGTCCGGAGCGGGTTTCGGCGCATTCCGATCAACCACCACGCGATGCCGCAGCACGGAGCGGGACCGGTTTACTACCGACTGTCGGAGATAGGAGAGCGCTTTGTCGCTATCCCGCAGCCGCCGCCAGCCGTCGTGCATCGCGACGAACGAGTCCTGCACCACTTCCTCCGCGGTAGCGACGTCACGCAGCAGCAGAGCCGCCAATCGCACCAGACTGCGATAGTGCGTGCTGTAGAGCGCGGTCACTGCCCGGTCGGCATCCCAATCGGCCTGAACCGAGCCTAGGGCGGTATCCGCCACCAGGGTTTCGGTCACGTGCATTGGACGCGCGGAGGCGCCGCTAGGTTCACCCGCTGTCATGTCGGGTCTTGGCGCCGACCGGACACATGCCGGGTCGTATTGACGATCCCACCGCCCCCACACCCACGTCGTCATGAGTTCACATTGCCGCGATCGCCGCCGAGGCCACGCGCCGGGGGGTCACGGGCGGTCATATGCCGGGCCGTGCACCAGAGGGGTGGTGCGCCGAGAGTTCGCAGCACTGCAACCATATAGGTAGGCGGCCCGGCCGGCCCAGCACAAGTTAAGATCGGCTGCGTGACAGAATGCCTGTTCTGCGGTATCGCGGCCGGAGATATCCCCGCGACGCGGGTGCTGCAGAGTGCGCGTACGCTCGCGTTCCGGGACATAAACCCGCAGGCGCCGGTGCACGTGCTGGTTATCCCCAAAGCGCACCACCCCGATCTGGCCTCGCTGGCCAAGGCCGGCGACGGGCTGCTCGACGAGCTGGTAGCCCAGGCGCAGCTCGTCGCGAGCGAGGCGGGAGTGGCCGAGACGGGCTACCGGGTCGTGTTCAACACCGGGCCTCAGGCGGGTCAGACGGTCCAGCACGCACACGCGCATGTCCTCGGCGGCAGGGCGCTGGCCTGGCCGCCCGGGTGAGGGCAGTGCTGGCCCGGGGGACGACCCCCAGGCCCCCCTGTGCCATCCGCTCGGGCCGGCGGGCCGGCCGTCGCGGCTGGCCCGGCTCCGTCGGGACGGACGCGCCGGACGGGGCTTGCGGATAAAATGAAGAACACCATGCAATCCCGGGCGCGCGCCCGGGCGGGGAAGGGCTCTTGACAGACACTCCGACGGATCCGCGCAGCGGTGAGCTGTCGCCAGACGGCCGCACCCGTGTCAAGATCGTGATTCCGGATGACCACTCGATGGTCAGCCTGCTCGGATCCCGCGATGAGCTGCTGCACGTGATCGAGGGTGCCTTCGGCGCCGACATCCACGTGCGCGGCAACGAGATCACCGTGACCGGCTCGCCCGAGGAGACCGCGCTGGTCGCGAGGCTCTTCGAGGAGCTGACCCGGCTGCTGGCCAGCGGGGCGGAGCTCGCCGCCGACGTGGTCGAGCGCAGCGTCGCGATGCTCCGCCGGAAGTCGAGCGTCCGTCCGGCCGACGTCCTGACGCTCGACATCCTGTCCGCCCGCGGCCGCACGATCCGGCCCAAGACGCTGAACCAGAAGCGCTACGTCGACGCGATCGACAAGCACACGGTCGTGTTCTCGATCGGCCCGGCCGGGACCGGCAAGACCTACCTGGCCATGGCCAAGGCGGTGAAGGCGCTGCAGGCCAAGGAGTTCAACCGGATCATCCTCACCCGGCCCGCGGTCGAGGCGGGCGAGAGGCTCGGCTTCCTGCCCGGAACGCTCTACGAGAAGATCGACCCCTACCTCCGGCCGCTGTACGACGCCCTGCACGACATGATCGACCCGGACTCGATCCCAAAGCTCACCTCAGCGGGCACGATCGAGATCGCGCCGTTGGCGTATATGCGCGGCAGGACCCTGAACGACTCGTTCATCATCCTCGACGAGGCGCAGAACACCTCGCCCGAGCAGATGAAGATGTTCCTGACCAGGCTCGGCTTCGGCTCCAAGATCGTGGTGACCGGCGACGTGACCCAGGTCGACCTGCCGGCCGGGCAGGTCAGCGGCCTGCGCGTAGTCCAGGACATACTCGACGGCGTCGACGACGTGTACTTCTCGAGGCTGACCAGCCACGACGTGGTCAGGCACAAGCTGGTGGCCGACATCGTGGACGCCTATGAGCGCTACGACGCGCGCCGGGCATCGGCCGGGAACGCAGAACGGATCTCCGGCGGCCGGTCGCGCCGCGCGGACAACCGGGCCCGCTGAGAACTCGCCAAGAGGCACGGTGCCGCCTGGAGCGAGGAGCGAAGCGACGAGCGACGAGGGAAGGCGGCGCCTCCAGGCGCCCCGAGGCGAAAGAAAGCACAGTGAGCATCGAGATCGCCAACGAGTCGGGCGTTCCGGTCGACGAGGCCGGTCTCGCGGCCCTGGCCCGGCACGTCCTGGACGGGATGCGGGTGCATCCGCTGGCTGAGCTGTCCGTGCTGCTC
>DATFVJ010000301.1:0-6176 GCA_035260365.1 Streptosporangiaceae bacterium | reverse complement strand
TGCTCGTCATGGTAGGAGTCCAGCCCAGATCGCCCGCCGCGGGCAGCCCGCCGATCTGGGGCGGTACGCCCCTCCAGCGCTGGCACGCGGGCCAGGTCACCGGCAAATGGGTTGATCCGTCCTATGCCGCGCTCGCCGATGCCCATATGCTCGGCGACGGGGTGCCAACGCTGGTTTTCAGCGGACGCGCAGTAATTGACCGCTATGACAGCTTCCTTGCCGCGGTGCTGAACCGGAACATGGGCGAGATGGGCCCGGCTCTGTCGGACTACACGCCCTGGGCAATCTACGGCCGGCCGGTCAGCCCGCTTATCACTCGGCTGGAAATCGCGCAGATGCGGAGTGCGCTGATCACGACCTCGGCGCCGGTCCGCCTGGTGGCGGACACTGCGGCGCTCGCGGACCAGCTTCGGCTGATGCTTGCCGCCAATCCCGGCATAAAGGTCAGGTCGATTGCCGTACTGCCTGCGCTCGGCTAGGGGTGATCCACTTGGGGGTCCTCGCGGCTCACCGCAGTCGCCTGGCGGCCCGCACGCATGTTCAGCTGTGGTGACCACCCCACGCCCGTCAGTGGCTTTCGGCCTGTCCGGACAGAATGCGCCGCGGACTCTCGTCAGCCTCGCGAACGTTATCGAGGTCAGCCGCGGCCCGTGGTCCGGGGGTGCCTGTCCCGCGCGGGCGGGTGGCTCGCCAGGCCAGCATCCGAACGCGATCAGCCCGAGGGTCATCATCAGCAGTGGCAGCGCCGACCCGGTGACCGGGTGCCACGTGCCCTTGAGCGGGTCAGCGGACTTTCCGGCGCCGAGCCCGGACTGCCACCTGTCCATGACGTAGACGAGGCTGTACATCTGGAGGGGCAGCAGCATAAGGATCATGACCCGGACGATGGCGGTCTGTCGTCCCTCGTTGGCGACCCGGCGCCGCGACGCGGCGGATCCAGCTTTAGCAAGCTATCCAGGATGCCTGCTCAGCGTCCCCTGAATCCAACAGCTAGAGACGAAGTCTTTACATTTGTTAGCCCGTTGTTCGTTCGGCCAGGGCCGCGCCGCATGGGTGTTTCCGCACGGGCTGAGCCAGTCTGAGCCAGTCTGAGCCAGTTCATAACACAGCATCACCAGCGGATCGGTTGACTCGAATCCGCTGGTGACATGGGTAATTCAGCGACTGTGCCGCCGCCTGCGCCGGCTGCGGCCGGGCTGGTCTGCACCGCCGCGGGCGCGCACGGTTTCCGTCTCAGCGTCGGCGTGGCCTGGCGCGCCCCCGTGCGCGGAGCCACCTGGAGTACCGGCAGGCGCCTCCGCGGAGCCGTTCTGTATGGGCTGCCCGGACCGGGTACGGCGCCTGACCCGCGCCCGCTTGGCGGCAGTTTCGCGCGGCCGCGGTGCGCGGACCCGCCCGGTCTCGCCGATGTCCTCGACCGCCTCGGCTTCGAGCCCGGCGCGCTCCCGCATCGCGCGCGGCAGGATACCGGTGGCGGATGGCGGGATCCGCAGCTCCGCGTAGAGCTGCTCCGACGTGGAGTAGATCTCGGCGGGTTCCGGCCGGCCCAGGCCGAGCGCCGCGTCGATCAGCTTCCAACGCTGCAGGTCGCGCCAGTCGGCGAAGGTTACCGCGACCCCGTCACGGCCGGCCCGGCCGGTACGGCCGATGCGGTGCAGATAGGTCTTGTCGTCGTCTGGGCACTCGTAGTTCACGACGTGCGTGACATCGTCCACGTCGAGGCCGCGGGCGGCAACGTCGGTGGCGACGAGCACGTCCACCTTCCCGCTGCGGAACGCGCGCAGCGCGCGCTCGCGCTGGCCCTGGCCGAGATCTCCGTGTACGGCCGCGACCGCGAAGCCGCGATCCGTCAGCGCCACGGCCACCTGGTCGACGGCGCGCTTCGTCTGGCAGAACACCATGGTCAGGCCGCGGTCTTTGGCCTGCAGCACGCGGGCGAGCACCTCGATCTTGTCGAGGTGGTGGATGCGGAACACGTGCTGCTCGGTGCTCGGCACCAGCTGCGGTGCGTCGTGCTCCTCGGCCCGCACGTTCATCGGCTGCCGGAGGTAGCGCCGGGCGAGCCCCACCACTTCGCCCGGCATGGTCGCGGAGAACAGCATGGTCTGCCGCTGCGCGGGGATGAGCTGGAGAATGCGCTCGATGTCGGGCAGGAAGCCGAGGTCGAGCATCTTGTCGGCTTCGTCGAGCACGAGCGTTTCCACCCGGGAAAGCACGAGGTGGCGCTGCCGGGCCAGGTCGAGGAGCCGGCCCGGGGTGCCGACGACGACGTCGACGCCCGCCTGCAGGGTTTCGATCTGCGGCTCGTACGCGCGGCCGCCGTAGACCGTGAGCACGCGGGCCGCGGCGGGTGCGCCGCTCACGGCGTCGGCCAGCCTGGCGCCCGCGGCTTGGATGTCGCCCGCGGCTTGGATGTCGCCCGCGACCTGGATCGCGAGTTCACGAGTCGGCACGATAACGAGTGCGCGTGGCTCGCGGGCGCTTCGCTTTTCCGCTGGGCCGAGGCGCTGCAGCAGCGGGATGCCGAATGCGAGAGTCTTACCTGTGCCGGTCCTGGCCTGGCCGATGATGTCATGGCCGCCGAGCGCGATCGGCAGCGTGAGCGACTGGATGGGGAACGCGTAGGTGATCCCCCTCGCTTCCAGCGCGTAGCATATCGCGTCGATGACGCCGAGCTCACGGAAGGAAGGCGGCCGTGGCTCCGCCGTTGCCGGATCGTCCGGCATGCTTTGTGCTGCCGGATCGTCCGGCATGCTTTGTGCTGTCAGGGTGTTGCTTGTCAGGGCTTCCGCCTCCATCGTGAGGCCGTCGGGCCTCGTGGGTGCCGCCGGCTCTCGCTGCCGCCGCCGCGCCTTTGTGGCCAGGCCATGCAGACGGTTTGTCCGGGCAGTAGCCGGCCGAGCGTGTCATGACCGATGCCATCGGTCACCAGATGCTATAACGCCGCCCGGCAGGCCCAAATTCCGATCAAGAGCCTGGCACAGTGTAGCCAACTCGCCGCCAGAGTGCGGACATGCCCTGGCCGCGCTCGGCCCGGGTGGGTCGGTCAGACCGTCGTGCCGAACCCGACCCTGCGCGGCTCGGCGCCGGTGAACTCGACGTACGCGAGCTTTTCCGCGGGTACCAAGATCTTGCCGCCCTTCTCGGCGGCGAGGGAGAAAATCGCGTTGTCGCCACTGAGGGCGTTGGCCAGGTCGAGCTCGATCTGCTCGGCGGATGTGTCGGTCTCCACGACCAGCTCACGCGCGACTGACTGAATGCCGATCTTGACTTCCACGGCGCTCCTTCCGGCGGCCGCAGCCGCACGTTCCTGCGCCAGATTAGGGCATGTCCCGCGGTCAGCCGGTGCGCGGCCAGCCACTGATACCACGCCAGGCGAGCCGCGCCATCCGCTGCTCGGCGGCGTCCTTCGGGATGGACCGATTCGCGCTCAGCCAGTACCTGGCGCTCACCTGGGCCATGCCGACGAGACCCATGCCGAGCAGGTGCGCCTCGGCATCGGAGATCCCGGCGTCCTCGCGGATGATCTGGCTGATCATCTCCGCACAGTCCTGCAGCGTACGCTCGAGCCGCTCCCGCACGGCCGGTTCGTTGCTCAGGTCGGACTCGAAGACGAGCCGGAACGCCTCGCCTTCACCCGCGACGAAGTCGAAGAACGCGCCGAAGGTGGCTGTCACCCGTTGCTTGTTCTCTGTGGTGGACGCGAGCGCGTCCCTTACTCTCGCGACAAGCTGGTCCGCGCTTTCGTCGAGCAGAGCGAGGTACAGGTCCAGCTTGCCAGGAAAGTGCTGGTAGAGCACCGGCTTGCTGACACCCGCCCGTTCGGCGATCTCGTCCATGGCGGCAGAGTGGTAGCCCTGCGAGACGAAGATCTCCTGTGCGGCGCTGAGCAGCTGGCGCCGCCTGGCGGGCCGTGGCAGCCGTGTGCCGCGGGCGCGGGCATCCGGGGTTGCGGTCACGGCGCACTCCGATTGGTAGGACTGTCTGCGTGCACAGCCAGGCTTTCTGCCATGTCGCCGTAATCCTACGTCCCAGTACGCATACTCGGCAGTAGTACACGCGACGGCCGCGATCAGCCATGCACCGGCGTACGCGGCGGGTGAGATGCGTCATGCCCGCGGCGGCGGTGCCGCCCCGGTGCGGTGACCGGTTTCCTCAGCGATAGTCGTCCTCGTCGAGGTCGACCGCGCGCACCTGTTCGGCGGCGTCGCCCTCGTCAGCGTCAAGAGGCAGCTCGGCAGGCCAGTCCTCATCCTCGGAATCATCGTCCGGGCGGATGCTCTGCTCCTGTTCGATGGCGTCGTCGAGAGGCGCCTCGAGGTCCTTCTCGGTCATACGCCGCCCTCCTTGATCTGGTTGGGGAGCCCGCAGAGCGCTGGTTCCTCGCCTTCAGCCTACGGTGTGGCCCGCCGGCCGTCGCGCCCGGCGCGGGGCACGTGCCCGGCCGGTGCCGGGCCTGGATCAGGCTTCGGCAGCGACCATGGACATGCGCTCCGCAAGCTCGCGAAGGGGCCGTTCCATCGCCTCCGCGTAGGTGGGAAACGCGTGCACGACGTCGGCGAGGACCGCGACAGGGATCTGGGCGCGGATCGCCACCGTAACTTCGCCCATCCACTCCTCCGCCTGCGGGCCAACCGCGGCGGCGCCGACGAACGTGCCCTCCCTGGCGTCGGCATAAAGCTCCAGGCGGCCTCGGTCGTCGTCCTCCACCGTCGCGCGCGCCGTCTCCGCCAGGTCGAAACCGGCGGTGACCAGGTCCACGCCGTCGGCCAGGGCGCGCCGCGGTGACACGCCGGCCGCGAAGACCGATGGCGTCGTGTACACCAGGCGCGGGATGCCGCGGTAGTCGGCCTCGCGCCGGTTGCCGAGCAGGTTGGCCGCGACGATGCGCGCCTGGTATCTGGCGGTGTGCGTGAACGGCGCGATCCCGGTGACATCGCCGGCCGCCCACACCCGGCTGCCGCCGATCTCACTGTCGGCGGTGACCGCGACCCGGCAGCAGTTGTCGACGCGCAGGCCCGCGCCAGGCCCGGTCCCGATGCCAAGCACGTCGAGGCCGAGCCCGGCCAGCCGCGGCCGCCGGCCGGTGGCGAGCAGGACGCGGTCGGCGTGCAGGTTGCCACCGTCGGTCAGCGTCAGCCGCAGGCCGGAATCGGTGCGCTCGGCGCCTACGGCGGCCAGGCCAAGGCGCACGTCGGGCACCCATCCGGCGCAGGGCGTCCGCGAGGATCTCACCGGTGAAGGTGGCTTCCGCCGGGAGCAGTGAATCGGCCGCCTCGACCAGCGTGACCTGCGAACCGAACGCCGCGAAGATCTGGGTGAGTTCGCATCCGACGCGGCCGCCGCCGAGCACGATGAGGCGGCGCGGGAGATCTGGGCAGCTCAGCGCCTCCCCGCTGGTCCACGTGGGGACGTCCGCCAGGCCCTCGAGCAGCGGGGCGACGGGCTCACTGCCGGTCGCGACGACGAGGTCGCCGTAGCTAAGCTCGACAGTGTCGGCGTCCAGGCCGCGGCGGCGGCCGGGGCCGGTGGCGGCACCCATGCGATCGGCCTGTACGACACCTGGCTTGACCACCCGGCCGGTGGCGCGGACGAGCGTCACGCCCGCGGCGGCGAGCCGCGCCGCGGCGGCGACGTCGTCCAGGTGCCCGGTGATCTCGTCCCGGCGCGCGATCGCATGCTCCCAGGTCTCGCCGCGGCGCGCGGACTGCAGCAGTGACTTCGATGGCATGCAGGCGAGGTAGGGGGACTCGCCGCCGACGAGGCCCGCTTCGATGAGCGCGGCCGGCCGGCCGGCCTTGGCCACCTCCGTCGCAACGTGTGTGCCGGCCGTCCCTCCGCCAAGTACGATCACCTCGAAATCGGGCATACGCCGCCCACCCACCCTCCTGGCCGGCCCGCCCGAACACTCCGGCCTGGCGCCGTTCCCCGCGCCCTCCGGGGATCGGTGCCCGCCAGGATCCGTGCCCTCCAGGGACGGGACCGAGTGTGTTCATCATCGCAGGCACCACCGCCCGGATGGCGCTGGTCGGATGGATCGCTCGGCCAGCGGCCACATCGGGTTCGCGGCCGGGCCGCGTCGGGTTCGCGGCCGGCCCGCCCGCTGCGCTGGGGCGATGCCCGCGGCGGTGAGATCCGTGCCAGTAATATCCCGGCTTGTATGCTGGTAACCCGGG
>DATFVJ010000300.1:0-18969 GCA_035260365.1 Streptosporangiaceae bacterium | reverse complement strand
GAACTCGTAACTGCCGAGCAGCGCGCCGAGTGCCACGTCGGCCGCGTCCGCACCTTCGGTTTCGCGCTGCCCGCCACTGAAGGTGCGGACGCGGCCGACGTGGCACTCGGCGCGCTGCTCGGCAGTTACGAGTTCGGCCGGTACCGTACGCAGGTCCGCCCACCCGCGGCCGAGTTCGTCGTCCTCGCCGACGGCGGCGATACCGCGGCGGGCATCGAGCGCGCGCGCGTCACAGCCGGCGCGGTCGGCCTCGTCCGTGACCTGGTCAACACGGCACCGGCGGACCTGACGCCGCGGCAGCTTGCCGTGGAGGCGGAGCGGGTGGCCAAGGAATGCGGGCTGCGCGTGGAGGTGCTCGGCGTCGAGGAACTCACCGAGCACGGCTACGGCGGGATCCTCGGCGTCGGCCAGGGGTCGGTCAACCCGCCGCGGCTCGTTCGCCTCGAATACTCGCATCCGGCCGCGACGCGGACGGTGGTGTTCGCGGGCAAGGGGATCACGTTCGACTCCGGCGGTCTCTCGCTCAAGCCCGCCGCGTCCATGGAGATCATGAAGTCTGACATGGGCGGCGCCGCGGCCGTGCTCGGCGCCATGCAGGCGATCTCCGCCCTGCGGCCTGCCGTGCGAGTGGTCGGTTACCTGCCGCTCGCCGAGAACATGCCGAGCGGCACGGCGCAGCGGCCGTCCGACGTGCTCACCACCTACGGCGGCAAGACCGTCGAGGTGCTCAACACCGACGCCGAAGGGCGCCTCGTCCTCGCCGATGTTCTCGCGCGATCCGGCGATGACGAACCGGCACTGCTCGTGGACGTCGCCACCCTCACCGGCTCGCAGCTTGTCGCCCTCGGCAGCCGCATCAGCGCGGTGATGGCAAGCGGCGAGGAGGTCCGCGAGGCGGTGGTGGACGCCGCGCGGCGGGCCGGCGAGACGATGTGGCCGATGCCGCTGCCTGATGAGCTGCGCAAATCGCTCGACTCCACGGTGGCGGACATCGCCAACGTCGGGCCGGACAGGAATGCCGGCATGCTCGTCGCCGGAGTGTTTCTTCGTGAATTTGTCCCGAACGGCGTCCGCTGGGCGCACCTTGACATCGCCGGCCCATCGTTCAATGAGGGCGACGCCTACGGATACACGCCCAAGGGTGGCACCGGCGCTGCCACCAGGACACTGATCCAAATCGCCGAGGACGTGGCGGACGGACGGCTGTGACGGCGACAATTGACCCGGGTGGCCGCGGTGCGCCGCGCTCGCGCGGACACTGGCGTGCGCCGGGGCACGGCCGCCTGACCGGCACCCCGATGGCGCGACCCGGACTGGGCGCGCAGCTTTAGCGATATCGACAAGGAGCCTTCAGT
Source organism: Streptosporangiaceae bacterium (assembly GCA_035260365.1). Taxonomy (GTDB): domain Bacteria; phylum Actinomycetota; class Actinomycetes; order Streptosporangiales; family Streptosporangiaceae; genus DATFVJ01. The sequence continues at coordinate 17,614 of DATFVJ010000300.1, read as the reverse complement.
GAGCAGCAGCAACGCCTACGACATCGTCGTCCTAGGCGGTGGCAGCGGCGGCTACGCGTGTGCCTTCCGCGCCGCCGAACTCGGCAAGCGCGTTGCGCTCATCGAGAAGGACAAGGTCGGCGGCACCTGCCTGCACCGTGGCTGCATTCCCACCAAGGCACTGCTGCACGCCGCCGAGATCGCCGATCAGTCGCGGGAGAGCGAGAACTTCGGAATCAGGACCCGGTTCGAAGGCGTGGACATGCCCGGCGTGCACGCCTACAAGGACAGGGTCGTGACCCGGCTGTGGAAAGGTCTGCAGGGTCTCGTCCGCAGCCACGGCATCGACTTCGTCGAGGGCGAAGGGCGGCTCGTCTCACCCACCGAGGTCGCGGTGGGGGACGCGATCTACGCGGGTGCGCACGTCGTGCTGGCCACGGGTTCGCAGGCCAGGAGCCTGCCAGGGCTCGAGATCGACGGCGAACGGGTGATCACCAGCGACCAGGCCCTCATGCTGGACCGGGTTCCCCAGTCAGTGGTCATCCTGGGCGGCGGCGTGATCGGGGTGGAGTTCGCCAGCGTGTGGCGGTCGTTCGGCGCCGAGGTCACGATCGTCGAGATGCTGCCCAATCTCGTGCCGACCGAGGAGGAGTCGAGCTCGAAGCTCCTCGAGCGGGCCTTCCGGCGGCGAGGAATCTCCTACGAGCTCGGCGTGAGGTTCGAGAGCGTCAAGCAGGCCGGCACCGGTGTGACGGTCCTGCTCGAAGGCGGCAAGACGCTCGACGCCGACCTGCTGCTCGTCGCTGTCGGCCGGGCACCTGTCTCGGCCGGGCTCGGGTACGCGGAGGCCGGGCTTGAGCTCGAGCGTGGCTTCGTCAAGGTCGACCCGCTCTGCCGCACCAACGTCCCCACCATCTCCGCGGTTGGCGATCTCATCGCGACCCCGCAGCTCGCGCACGTGGGCTTCGCCGAAGGGATCATGGTCGCCGAGCGGGTCGGCGGGCTCAGCCCGGCCCCGATCGACTATGACGGCGTACCCCGGATCACCTACAGCGAGCCGGAAGTGGCCTCGGTGGGCATCACCTCCGCCATGGCCGCCGAACGCGGCATCGAGGTCGAGGAGTTCACCTACGACCTGGCCGGCAACGGCAGGAGCCAGATCCTGCAGACGCGCGGCGCGGCGAAGGTCATCGCGACCGCGGGCGGCGGCCCCGTGGTTGGCGTGCATCTCGTCGGCAGCCGGATCGGCGAGTTGATCGCCGAGGGCCAGCTGATCTACAACTGGGAGGCTGTACCCAACGACGTCGCCCAGCTCATCCATCCGCATCCGACCCAGTCGGAGGCTATCGGCGAGGCGCACCTCGCTCTCGCGGGCAAGCCGCTGCACGTGCATGCGTAGGGCTACTGAAGGGCTTTTTGAGCACTGGCCCGGCGCCCGCCGGGCCAGACTATGGACAAGACTGCGCAGCTACCCGACGCAGTACGACGAAGAGCCGTTTGTTAGGAGTCGTTGAAAGCCATGTCGGTCCCGGTAAGAATGCCCCAGCTGGGCGAGAGCGTCACGGAGGGCACCGTCACGCGCTGGCTGAAGAAGGAGGGCGACCTCGTCAACGCCGACGAGCCGTTGCTCGAGGTATCGACCGACAAGGTGGACACCGAGATACCTTCCCCAGCCTCAGGTGTGTTGCGTGGAATCGTCGTCGCCGAGGAAGAGACGGTCGAGGTCGGCGCCGAACTCGCGGTGATCGAGGAGGAAGGTGCCCAATCCGCTGCTGCACCCTCTGCCGCGGCGCCGTCCGCCGCGGCGCAAGAGCCGGCGCTGCGGCCCGTCGACGGGCAGGCTCAGCCCGGACAGTTCGCCCCGCCGGGCGCGCCACCCGCCGCGGCGCCGACGGCTCAAGCACCCGCGGCGCAGGCCCAGCCCCCGTACACGCAGCCCCGCTCACAGCCCTTCCGGCCGCCGGGACAAGCACAGCCGGGACAAGCACAGCCGGGACGAGCACAGCCGGAGCGAGCAGAGCCTGCCCCGGCGTCCCACGCGCAGGTACCGCCGTCGCCGTGGCCCGCGCAGGCGCCGCCGGCCGGTGAGCCTGCGGCCGGCGAGCCCGCCGGCGTCGCAGCCGCCGCGCCTGGTTCCACCGGGGTGGAACCAGCGCCCGCCGCGCCGCCAGATGCGGCGCAGACACCGCCCGCTGCCACCCAGACGCGTCCAGGGATGCCGCAGTACGCTCCGCTGACGCCGCTGCCCGGCGCCGGCGAGGGTCCTTACATCACTCCGCTGGTACGTAAGCTCGCCGCCGAACACGGTGTCGACCTCGGATCGGTGCAGGGTACCGGCGTCGGCGGCCGGATCCGCAAGCAGGATGTGATCGAGGCGTCCCGCGCGCTGCGCGCGCCGCAGGCGGCGACGCCGTCCCCCGCCGACGCGGCCGCGCCAGGCACCGCCCCGGCTGCGCCTGCCACACCTGCGTCCCCTGGTGCCGCTGCCCCGGCCCCCGCCGCCGCCCCGGCGGGCGCGGCACCTGCCGCGGCCGCACCCGCGGCGCCGGTCACCGCTCCGGGCGAAGCCGCGCCACCGGTGAGCGCACCAGCGGCGCGGCCGGCGATCCAGCCCTCGCCGCTGCGGGGCACGACAGAACGGATGTCGCGGCTGCGCCAGGTGATCGCGCAGCGGATGGTCGATTCGCTGCACACCTCGGCACAGCTCACCACGGTGGTCGAGGCGGACGTCACGAAGATCGCCCGGTTGCGCCAGCGGGCCAAGGCCGACTTCGAAAGGCGCGAAGGCGTCCGGCTGTCCTTCCTGCCGTTCTTCACGCTCGCCACGCTCGAGGCGCTCAAGATGCACCCCAAGCTCAACGCGGTCATCGACACCGACAAGAGCGAGGTCACCTACTACGACGTGGAGCACCTCGGGATCGCCGTCGACACCGACCGCGGCCTGCTGGTGCCCGTGATCCGCAATGCGGGTGACCTCAACATCGGCGGGCTCGCCCGCAAGATCGACGATCTCGCCAGGCGGACCAGGGCCGGCCAGGTCAGTCCGGACGAACTGAGCGGCGGCACCTTCACGCTCACCAACACGGGCAGCCGCGGCGCGATCTTCGACACCCCCATCATCAACCAGCCACAGGTCGCCATCCTCGGCACCGGGGCGGTGGTGAAGCGCCCAGTCGCGATTGATCACGAGGAACTCGGCGAGGTGATCGCCGTGCGCTCCATGGTCTACCTGGCCCTCACCTACGATCATCGGCTCGTCGACGGCGCCGACGCGGCGCGGTTCCTCGGCTCGGTGAAGGCCCGCCTCGAAGAGGGTACGTTCGAGGCCGAACTCGGGCTCTGAACCTATCCACGGGGAGGCCCGCGGGTGAAGATCGCGATAACCGGCTCGTCCGGGTTGATCGGCTCAGCCCTGACGCGCCACCTCCGCGAGCGTGGGCACGAGGTGCTCCGGCTGGTCAGGCGGCCACCGAACGCCGCGGACGAGGCTCAGTGGAACCCGCAGCCCCCAACCGCCAACACCGCAGGCAACGCCGCTGGGAACGCCGGTGCGGACGCCGGTGGGGCGCCGCCGGCTGAGCCCGCGCTGCCCGCGCTCGAGGGCGTCGACGCCGTCGTGAACCTGGCCGGCGCGCCGATCGCCGGCGGCCGCTGGACGGCCGCGAGGAAGCGGGAGATCCGGGCGAGCAGGGTCGACCGCACCCGGGCGCTGGCCGCGATGCTCGCGGGGCTGCGGCAGCCCCCGGCCGTGCTTTTGTCCGGCTCCGCGATCGGCTGGTACGGCGACACGGGCGATCGCGCGGTGACCGAGTCCGCACCCGCGGGCAGCGGATTCCTGTCCGGAATCGTCCGGGACTGGGAGGGGGCAACCACCGCGGCCGAGCGGGCGGGGATACGGGTCGTGCATCTGCGCAGCGGCATCGTCCTGTCCAGGCGCGGCGGCGTGCTCGGCCCGCTGCTGCCGCTGTTCCGGCTCGGTCTCGGCGCCAGGCTGGGGCCGGGCACCCAGTACATGAGCTGGATCGCGATCACCGATCTGGCCGGCGCGCTCAGTTTCCTGATCGACCGGCCTGACATCGCAGGTCCGGTCAACCTCACGACGCCGAACCCGGTGACGAACGCCGAGTTCACCTCGGCGCTCGGCGCGGCGCTCGGCCGCCCCGCCATCTTGCGCGTGCCCTCGCCAGCGCTGCGTCTTGCGCTCGGCGAGGCCGCGGGCGAGATCCTGGCCAGCGTCCGGATTCTGCCCGGCCGGCTCACCGGCGCCGGTTTCGAGTTCCGTTACCCCGGCATCGAAAGCGCCCTCGTCAGCGAGCTGCGGCCGCGCTGACAGACCGCCTAACGGCGCCGCCACGCCCTGGCCGCAGGCTGGGCCGCCGCGGGCTGGGCCGCCCCAGGCTGGGCCGCCCCGGGCTGGGCCGCGGCAGAGTGCGCGGCGTCGTCGGTCTGCGGGCCGACCACGTGGACGACCGGATCCGGCCCGAACAGCGCCATCCGCCACAGCGGCGGAACCGGCCCAAGCTCCCCCTCCCGCGCCATCGTCAACCGGATGGTGAGCCGCAGCAACCGCCGCGCGGCGAGGATCATGAGGGCGGCGATCGGGAGCTCGACGAACGCGGAGAGCACGCTCCAGACGAACTCGTGGGTCCGCCAGTCCAGGGTGAGATCGAACCACGCGTCACAGCTCAGCAGGGTGGCAGTGACGATCAGGCACACGATAAGCACCTGCCTGCGGCGCCACGCGGCCCACGCGGTCGCGGCGAACGCCGTGAGCAGCGCGACGTCGAAACCCACCCACGCGCCGCGCCAGGCCCCGGCGGTGAAGTGCCGTGGCAGCGTGACGGCGAGCACGCCGATCCAGGCGGCGAGCAGGATGCAGCCGGCGACCGTGAGGGCGAGCCAGAAACCCCGCCCGAACCGGAAGCGGGGATCCTCGAGCGGGTCCGGCTCGGCGATGGCAGCAAGTGTGCGCGCGAGCCGCTCACGCTCCTCGGGGGTCATGCTCCTCAGCTCGTCCTCGTCCAGCATGCCGCCACCTCCGACACCGCGCCGTCGCCCAGGACCCGATCTGAGCGGCACCATTCGGCGCAATGCCATCTTCACGCATACCCAAGGGGACAATGCACGTCACGGTTATGGGCATGGCACCGTCCATGGGCACGGCACCGTCATGGGCTGGCCAGGGAACCCCGGCGATCGCGCTGGTGAAGAAGGCCGGGTCGTCCACCCAGGGCATATGGCCCGCACCGGGCTGGACGATCAGCCTGCCCCGTGGAAACAGGCCCAGCCAGGTCCGTCGTAGGGCGCGAATCGGCTCATGGAGGACATCCTCTGCCCGCCGCGGCCGGCGACCAACGCCTTTCGCTCACCGCCGAAGGCGGGGCGGGCGCGCCGTCGGCGTCGGCCCCGCCTGCCGCGGGCTACGCTGATTGGGTGAGAACGGGATCAAGCCTCGTCTACGCGCGGCTCGGGTCCGGCGCCGCGGGGATTCCGTACCTGGACGCCTGGGACCTGCAGCGGCGGCTGCACGAGCGGCGATGCGCCGATGAAATTCCTGACAGCTGCCTGCTGCTCGAGCACGAGCCCGTCTATACCGCGGGTAAGCGCACCGAGGTCCTCGACCGCCCGGTCGGCGACCCGGGAGCGCCGGTGATCGACGTCGACCGCGGCGGGAAGATCACCTGGCACGGTCCTGGCCAGCTCGTCGGGTACCCGATCATCAGGCTTCCCGACCCGGTCGATGTGGTCGCCTACGTGCGGCTCATTGAAACGGCTCTGATCCGGACCTGCGCGGACTTCGGTGTGGTCACCGGGCAGGTCGCAGGACGCAGCGGGGTCTGGGTAACCGGCGGCTCCGCGCCGGACAGGAAAGTGGGGGCCATCGGCATCAGGGTCGCGCGCGGCGTCACCACGCACGGCTTCGCCCTCAACTGCGACTGCGACCTGTCCTGGTTCGACCGCATCGTGCCCTGCGGCATCCGCGACGCCCAGGTGACGACCCTGTCCAGGGAGGCGGGCCGGACCATAACCGTTGCCGACGTGATCCCGGCCGTTCAGCAGCGCCTGGCGGACGCCCTCGGCGCCGCGTCCTGGCGCGCGACAGCGGGCACGGACGCACTGCTCGGGCCACCCCTCGCCGCGGCACGCCCCGCCTAGCCCGCGGGTCACGCCACGCGGCCGCCGTTAAGGAGCGGTCTTCGGTCTTCCGTCCCCATGGCGGGCCACGCGGTGAACTGGCGGCCCCGCGCGACCACGTACCCTGATGTCGTGGTTGTCGCACCTGAAGGACGCCGGCTCCTCCGGCTGGAGACGAGGAACAGCCAGACTCCGATCGAGAAGAAGCCACCGTGGATCAAGACACGGCTGCGCACGGGACCGGAGTACAAGGCGCTGAAGGACCTTGTCCGCCGCGGGGGCCTGCACACGGTGTGCGAGGAAGCGGGCTGCCCGAACATCTTCGAATGCTGGGAGGACCGCGAGGCGACCTTCCTGATTGGCGGGGACCAGTGCACCAGGCGCTGCGACTTCTGCCAGATCGACACGGGAAAGCCGGCCCCGCTCGACCTGCTCGAGCCGCACCGGGTCGCCGAATCGGTCGCGTCGATGGGCCTGCGGTACGCCACGGTGACCGGCGTTGCCCGCGATGACCTGGCTGACGGCGGCGCGTGGCTGTACGCGGAGACCGCCAGGCAGATCCACGCCACCGTGCCAGGCTGCGGCGTCGAGCTTCTCATTCCTGACTTCAATGCGTATCCCGAACGGCTGGCGCAGGTGTTCTCCGCGCGTCCGGAGGTTCTCGCGCACAACATCGAAACCGTGCCGCGCATCTTCAGGCGGATACGCCCGGGCTTCCGTTACGAACGTTCGCTCGATGTGCTGGCCCGGGCCCGCGAGGCCGGCCTCGTCACCAAGTCGAACCTGATCCTCGGCCTGGGCGAGGAACGGCACGAGATCTCGCGCGCGTTCGCGGACCTGCGGTCGGCAGGATGCGACCTGCTCACCATTACCCAGTACCTGCGGCCATCGCTGCGGCACCATCCCGTGGTGCGCTGGGTGGCACCCGCGGAGTTCGCCGAGTTGCGCGGCGAGGCGCTCGCGGCCGGGTTCGCCGGAGTCATGTCGGGGCCGCTCGTGCGGTCCTCCTACCGTGCCGGGCGGCTGTACAAGGAGGCGATCGCGCGGCGTGAGATCGGCGCTGCCGGGCAGGGCGGAATCGGCGCTGCCGGGCAGGCCGGGATCGGCGCGATGACGCGTGCGGAACACGGCCAGGTGCCACGTGAGGCTGATGCCGTTTCGTCCTGACGCCGCGGCCTCGTATCCTGCCGTTCATGGCCAAGAAGCCCGCTGATGCCAGCACACGTAAGAACGCCGCAGGCGACCCCGCAAAGCCAAGCAGAATCGCGCAGATCCGGATGGTCGCGAAGATCGTCAGGGAGGCCAATCCACGGGCCCTGCCGCTCATCGCGCTCGCCGCTGTCGGCATCATCGCGGTGTTCACGGTCGCAGGCCTGCTGTCCGGGCTCGGCACATTTCTGATCCCATTCGGCGTGCTGCTCGGCCTGCTCGCCGCTGTGATCCTGTTCGGCCGGTTCGCGCAGTCCGCTCAGTTCGCGCAGATCGAGGGCCAGCCGGGCGCCGCCGCGGCCGTGCTGCAGACCCTGCGCGGGGACTGGACGGTCACCCCCGCGGTGACGGGTAACAGGAACATGGACGTGGTGCACCGCGTCGTCGGCCGGGCCGGCGTCGTGCTGGTCGGCGAGGGCAGCCCGGGCGGGCTTGCCAGCCTGCTCGCCGCGGAGAAGAAACGCATCTCGCGGGTGGCCTACGACGTGCCGATCTACGACCTCCAGGTCGGCGACGCCGAGGGCCAGGTGCCGATCAGGAAACTGCAGTCGCGCGTGATGAAGCTGCCGCGCAACCTGAAGGGCGCCCAGGTGTCCGAGCTGAACTACCGGCTCAAGGCGCTGCCGCAGACGATGCAGGCGCCGCGCGGCCCGCTGCCCAAGGGCGCCAGGCTGCCCAAGGCGCCGAAGCCGAAGATCCGCTGACGCCCGTCAGACCCTGATCACGACGGTGTTCGCGGCGCGGTCGTGCAGCCCACGCATGTCGCGGTCGACGATGAACGCCGGGATCACCGCGAGCAGGAGGACCGTCCGGACCAGTGCCCAGCCGAAACCGACCGGCTTGCCGTCAAGCCGGACGACGCGCAGGCTGAGCAGCCGTTTGCCGACCGTGAACCCGGTCAGCGCCGTCAGCAGGTACACCTCGACCGCGAAGATCGCGTAAGTCCACCATCGGGAGTGCAGCGCGGCGAGCGCGATGGCCGTGCAAAGCGCCCAGTCGATGAACAGGGCGACGATCCGCACGCCGAATCCCGCGACGGCACCGGTACCACGTTCTGGCAGCCCGAGTCGCTCACCCGGGTAGCGGCTGGGGGGTCCAGCCGGGCGTACGCCCGTCAGCCAGGATCCGGCCCAACGTCGTTCCGACACGTCTCCACGGTATCCGAGCGCGGCGGCCGCACTGTAGGCGCGTCCCACGCCGCTCGCCCGCTCCCGTAGCCCGGCTCGCGCCGCTCGCGCGCTCCCACAGCCCGGCTCGCGCGCGGGCCGGCTGTGCCCTGGGCGCATGGCGAGTCTGCCTCTCCCGCCGTAACGTGCGTGAAACACTTGGGACACGGCATCGAAACCGCGAACGCCTAGCGTCCAAGGCGCGACCGCAGGCCACGGGCTCATATCAGCGCGCATTTTTTGAGGGAGGGCGGATGTTCACTACCCCCGATGAGGTCCTTGAATTCATCTCGGCCGAGAAGGTGCAGTTCGTCGATGTCAGGTTCTGCGACCTGCCCGGGATCATGCAGCATTTCACGGTGCCGACCGAGTCGTTCGACCGGAAGATCTTCACCGACGGCTTGATGTTCGACGGTTCTTCGATCCGCGGCTTCCAGCAGATTCACGAGTCCGACATGCTGCTGCTGCCCGATGTCACGACGGCGTATGTCGACCCGTTCCGCCAGCACCCGACGCTGAACCTGACGTTCTTCGTGCACGACCCGCTGACCGGCGAGCCGTACACCAGGGACCCGCGCAACATCGCCCGCAAGGCCCAGGATTACCTGCGCGGCAGCGGCGTCGCCGACACGGTGTATTTCGGCCCCGAGGCCGAGTTCTACATCTTCGACTCCGCCCGCTTCGAGACCTCGCCGCAGGCCGGCTACTACTTCATCGACTCGGTCGAAGGCGCCTGGAATACGGGCCGCGAGGAGGAAGGCGGCAACCTCGCCTACAAGCCCAGGTACAAGGGCGGATACTTCCCGGTGCCGCCCATGGACCACTACGCCGACCTGCGCTCCGCCATGGTCCGCGGCCTCATCGACTGCGGCATCCAGGTGGAAATGCATCACCACGAGGTGGGCACCGCCGGTCAGGCCGAGATCGACATGCGCTTCGACAGCCTGCTCCAGATGGCCGACAAGCTGATGACGTACAAGTACGTGCTGAAGAGCGTGGCCCGCGCGCACGGCAAGACCGTGACGTTCATGCCCAAGCCGCTCTTCGACGACAACGGCTCGGGCATGCACTGCCACCAGAGTCTCTGGAAGGACGGCACTCCCCTGTTCTACGACGAGATGGGGTACGCCGGCCTTTCCGACATCGGGCGTTACTACATCGGCGGCCTGCTCAAGCACGCGCCGTCGCTGCTCGCCTTCACCAACCCGACCACGAACTCCTACCACCGGCTGGTGCCCGGCTTCGAGGCGCCCATCAACCTGGTGTACTCGCAGCGGAACCGGTCGGCGTGCGTGCGTATCCCGATCACCGGCAGCAACCCCAAGGCCAAGCGGGCCGAGTTCCGTGTTCCCGACCCGTCCTGCAACCCCTACGTCGCGTTCTCCGCGATGGTCATGGCGGGCATCGACGGGATCAAGAACAAGGTGGAGCCGCCGGAGCCGGTGGACAAGGACCTGTACGAGCTGCCACCGGACGAAGCGGCGGCTGTGCAGCAGGTGCCAGCCTCGCTCGAGCAAGTGCTCGACACCCTTGAGGCGGACCACGACTACCTGCTCGACGGTGGGGTCTTCACCCCGGACCTGATCGAGACGTGGCTGGACTTCAAGCGGACCAACGAGCTCAACCCGGTCAGGCTCCGCCCGCACCCCCACGAGTTCGAGCTGTACTTCGACGTCTGACCGATACTCGATGATCGCGGTGACCTTCCGGTGCCTGCGAGGCCGTCGCATCACCCGCGCCGCCTGATCCGGCCCTGGCTGCCGGGAAACAGCCCATGATCCGCTTCTGTGTCAACCTGCCTGCGCTATGTGCAGGCAGGTTGACACAGAAGCGGATCATGAACGCGCTGGGGCCTTAACTTTCAAGATCACGAGTCGCGTGCGCAGCCTCTTGCTCACGGTAAGTCACCGCTCATCGAATCCGATGGTGCTGCCGGGGTGGCGCTAGCGGTGCGCGACGGGTTCGATGACCTGGAGCACGTCGCTGAGCGCGGCCAGGTGCTCGTCGGCAGCGGTGAACCCGAGGCCCATGGTGTTGACGCACAGGTGTGTGGCGCCGAGTTCACGCCAGCCCGCCGCGAAGTCGGCCCAGCCGCTCTTCTGCACCTCTTTGAGGCTGAGCCGCGGCTCGAAGCCGATGTCCTGTGGTGCGCGGCCGGCCTCCCGCGCGTAGCCGCGGACCCGGTCGAGCATGCCGCGGGCCACGTCGTCGGGGGCGCGCTGCGGCAGCCATCCGTCGCCGAGGCGGCCGACCCGGCGCAAAGCCGCCTCCGCGTTGCCACCGAACCAGACCGGGATCCGGCGCCGGACCGGCAGCGGGTTGATGCCCGCGTTGTCGATCCGGTGCCACCGGCCAGAGTAGGTGATCGTCGGCTCGGCCCAGAGCGCACGGAGCACCTCGACCTGCTCCTCACACCTGACGCCCCGGTTATGGAACGACTCACCCAGCGCCTCGTACTCGACTTCGTTCCACCCGACGCCGACGCCGAGCCGCATCCTGCCTCCGCTCAGCACGTCGACCTCAGCGGCCTGTTTGGCGACCAGCGCGGTCTGCCGCTGCGGCAGGACAAGGACGCCGGTGACGAGTTCGACCGCGCGTGTGACGGCGGCGAGATAGCCGAAGAGCACGAACACCTCGTGGAAGGCGTCCTCGCTGGTGTAGCGGCTCCAGCCCGGCCGGGTGTCGACACCGGCGCCAAGCACATGATCGAACGCGAGCACGTGCTCGTAGCCGAGGTCTTCGACCGCCTGCGCCCAGGTCCTGATCACCGCGGGGTCGTTGCCGATCTCCGTCTGGGGGAACACCGCTCCGATGCGCATGTCACTCCGATCACGGTCTGTGTCCTGCGCGCAAGGCCGCGACAGCGGGTGCGGCAACAGGTGCGACGGTGGCGATGGCTGCCGCGTGTCGCTGCGTGCGCACAACTGGCGACTCCGGCAGAATAAACCAAAGGAGGCGAGGCCCCTCCATGTATGAGATGGAGGGGCCTCGCCCGATCCCACCGCCCAGCCGGCCGATCGCCCGGCCGCCACAGACCGCGGAACCCACCACCGGTGCCAGGCACCCGCGGCAAGCACCGGTTTCCCGGCCCTCCCCGCGTCCCCGGAGTCTCCCCCGGGCGGAACCCGTTTCCAGCAGTAGAGCCGTTCTACTGCCTCCTGACCTGCGCCACAAGACCTTCACCCCACCGATCTGAAGATTCTTCCGCCATCCACACCACATCCACAGAACACCCGCCGTTATCCCCCGCGCCACCACACTTGTCCACCGCTTCGTCCACAAAGCCATCCACAAGCCACGCGGCGTCGCCGGGCGCTCACCCCCCCGGGGGTCGTCCACGGGTCGCCGCAGCCCGGTGAGCCTCTCAAGCCCGGGCACGTAAGGGGCGGCCGCAGGGGCGGCGCGGAGCAGTGGGACACCCTCTCCCTGGCGTGCGCCGCGCCGCCTCGGGTCCGGTGCCACGCCCGGCACGTCACCACAGGTTCGCGACCGATTACGGCACGGCCGCCTCGCGGCGGCGAAGCCACGACGCACCGGAACAACGGAAATGCCACGTGAGCGGGGCGATGCGGCTCTAGGCTAGTCACTCAACGTAACCGCATGACCGTGTTCCGAAGTTAATCCCGGGGGATAAATGCGCCGCCTTCTGACCATGATGACCGTGTCAGGCACGGTCATGTCCGCACCCGCACTGGCGATGGCGACACCGCCTGCCGTCGCCTCTCACGCAGGGCCCGCCACCGCGACGTCGGTACGGCTGGACGGCATCCAACGCTCGCGCGGGCCGCAGTACGCGCACGTCATGCCGCATCGCCGCGGCGCGTGGCACGCACACAACATCAGCGTGCGGCACGCGCACGACATGGGCCGCTCAGCCGACGCACAGCACTCTGACAGCGCACAGCACTCGCGTGGCCTGCAGGTGCGGCTGGGCGGCCCGGGCACCGCCGTCCGCGGCCAGACCCTGCGCTACACCGCGACGATCGCAAACCTTGGCCGGTCAACCGTACGCTCGGTCCACCTGTCCGTGGCCTTTCCGCCGGGCATGGCGGGCATCACCCTGAGATCGAAGGTCGCCGCGTGCACGATGAACCCGTACATGGCGCACTGCGTGTTCCCCGAGATCGGCCCAGCCAGCTCGGCGTCTGTGATGTTCAAGACGGACGTCACCGGGGACAGCGCCCAGCTCACTAATGCCCAGAACGCTGGGGCACAGACAGCGAGCGCGACCGGGCCGCGCGCCGCGGTGCCAGCTTGGCAATCTTCGGCGGCGCAGCGCCTTACCCTGACCGCACACGTCACGTGCCATTGCCCGATGTCGGGGTCGGCCAGCACGCCGGAAACCAGGATCACGACTGTCGTACAGCCGACGAACGCAGCAAATGTGCCCGGCGGCGCAACGCCGCAGACGTCGCGCACCGCGTGCACCCCGAAGTCCTCGGGTTCTCCGGGCTCCCCTGGTTCTGCGGGCTCGCCAAGTTCCAAGGGCTCGCCAAGTTCCAAGGGGTCCCCCGGTTCCAAGGGCTCCTCCGACTCCAAGGGCTCCTCAGGATCGAAGGGCTCCTCAGGATCGAAGGGCTCCTCGAGTTCCAAGGGCTCCTCAGGATCGAAGGGCTCCTCGAGCTCCAAGGGCTCCTCGAGCTCCAAGGGCTCCTCGAGTTCGGAAGCCTCCGAAGGCGTCTCAAGCTCTGAAGCCTCCGAAGGCGCGCCAAACTCTGAAGCCTTTCCAAACTCAGAAGCCTCCGAAGGCTCATCAAGCTCTTCGCGTTCCAAGGGGTCCCCCGGTTCCACGGGATCTTCAGGCTCGAAGGGCTCCTCGGGTTCCACGGGCTCCTCGGGCTCCAAGAGATCCTCAAGTTCCAACGGCTCCTCGGGTTCGTCGGGTTCTAAGGGCTCCCCGGGTTCCAAGGGCTCCTCAGGCTCCTCGGGTGCCCCGTGCGCTACGCCCTCGCCGCCGCCCGTGCCGCCGTCGCCGACGTTCCCGCACCCGCCTCACACGCCGGGTACCCCCAGCCTCACGCTGGTCCCCCACGGCCATGTTGGCCCGCCGCCGCCCAAGCTGCCCACGACCGGAGCGCCGCTGCTGCAAGTCGCCCTCGCCGGGGTGGCACTTGTCGGGCTGGGAATCCTCGGCCTGATCGCGACACGGGCGCGCAGCCGCAGGCACCGGTAGCGGTCCGTAACAGCCGACGCGGGCGGGCAGGGCCATCGCGGCCGGGCCCGCCCGCGGGGTTTCCTGGGCGCGACGTCCCGAACACCCTGACGCAGCCCAGGACTGACACACCCAGGACCGACGCGGCCCAGATGCGAAACACCCCAGGACCGACGCACCCAAGAACTGACGCACCCCTCAGCTCCGGCGCATCCAAGACTGACGCGCTGAGCTAGCGGGCGCCTGCCCAGACTCCCGTGATCGGCGCGGCCGTGGCGGCCTGACCATCGCGGCGCAGGTGACAGGCGACCTCGATCGTCGCGAGCACGTTGTAGTGCGTGATCCGCTGACCGTACCGGCCCGGCCTGACGACCTGGCCGACGAAGATCGTCGCAATGTGGTTCGCGGCGCTGCCGTCGTCCTCGTCCCAGGTGACGATCAGCAGGCTGTGATGGGTCATCGCCCAGTCGGCGTAACCGCCGAGGTGGCGCCGCAGCCAGGCATCCCCGGTCGCCACCGAGCAATCGTGCATGTCGTCGCACAGATTGGGGACCACGAAGGACACCGTCGGCAACGCGGCGGGGCGCGAGCCGGGGAACTTCGAGAACGGCTGGCTCGCCGAGACGGGTACGTTCGCGAAGTTCACCCACGGCACGTGCTTGCGCGCGTAGCTGCCGCTCACGCAGACCGGCGAGCCCACCGCCGGAAGGTTCTCCGCGTATCCGGTGAAGGATCTCCTCGCGGCGGCCAGGTCGGCGCCCAGGTTGGGGGCGCGGAACGTGTGCGGGCAACTGTCGTCGCTGACGCCCTGGGTCGCGCCGGAGAAAAGCGCCAGGTAGTTGGGCTCGCTCGGGTGGGCCACCGCGGACGACCGGGTGAACACCGCGCCCCGGCGGGCCAGCGCGTTGATGAACGGCGCCGCGGGGTTGCCGATGATGTCGCCGTACGCATGGTTTTCCATCACGACAAGCACGATGTGAGCGGGAGCGGGCACCGCTGCGGCGGCCGCGCTGGCCCCGGTTGGACTGGCCCCGGCCGGGCCGGTCGGGCCGGCCCCGGTGGGCGCCGCGGTGGGCGTGGCCGGCCCGGGCCCGGCCGCGGGCGCGGCGCCGCCGCACGCTGCCGCCAGTGCCACCAAGCCGACGACGGCCGCGCGGGCCAGGCGGCGGCCAGGGCGTGTCCCGCAGATCTCTGGCGGCGCGGATCGGCGCCAGACGACGACCGGCGGCGTTGTCGCCGCCGCCGATAGGAACCACGATCGGCTCCTCGAAGACAAGCACCGCCTGGCCGGATCGCCGTCTGAATCACCGCCCGGATTCACCGAGATCTACCGGCCGCGCCCTCATCATAGCGGCTGGTCATAGAAGATCCTCTCCATCACCTTGCGCGCGCGCCGCGCCGCGCGCCGCTGATCGTCGAGCAGCTTGCCGCTCTCCCCCGGCTTGTGACCAAGCACCCGGGCGACCGCCGCAAGCTCGCGCGGCTCGGCGGGCAGCGCGTCAACCGGCCGCCCGCGGACCAGCATGGCCGCATCCCTGATCCTGGTCGTCAGCCGCCACGCGGTCGCGAGCACCTCCGCGTCCGCACGCGCGATCAGCCCTGCTTCCGCCGCCGCGCCGAGCGCCGCGAGCGTGCGCGTGGTCCGCAGCCCGGGGGTCGCGTACGCGTGCCGCAGCTGCAGCAACTGCACGACCCACTCGACGTCGGTCAGGCCACCGCGGCCGAGTTTGAGGTGGCCGACCGGATCGGCACCCCGCGGCAGCCGTTCGGCTTCCATCCGCGCTTTTACCCGCCTGATCTCCCTAACGGCCGCGCGGTCGATCCCACCGTCTGGATACCGCAGCCGATCCACGAGCGCGACAAAACGCTCGCCGAGCTGCGGATCTCCCGCGACGGGATCCGCGCGGAGCAGGGCCTGGTTTTCCCACGGCGCCGACCAGCGCCGGTAGTACGCGGCGTAGGACGCGAACGTGCGCACCAGCGGCCCCTGCCGCCCCTCCGGGCGCAGGTCCGGGTCGATGGTCAGCGGTGGGTCAGGCGCCTGCATGGCGAGCAGCCGCCGCAACTCCTCCGCCACCGCGTGCGCGGCCCTGGTGGCCTCGCCCTCGTCCGCGCCGGGCAGCGGGGCGTGCACGAACATGACGTCGGCGTCGCTGGCGAAACCCATCTCGTGGCCGCCGAACCGGCCCATGGCCACCACGGACATCCGGGTCGGCAGCGGCGCGCGCAGCTCGATCTCGATCTTCTTGGTCGCGGCCTGCAGCGCAGCCGAGATCGTGACGGCCGTGACAGTCGTGAGCGCCTCCCCCGTCTCCTCCACCCCGACGCGGCCGAGCAGGCTCGCCACCGCGGTCCGCAGCAGTTCGCGCCGGCGCAGGCTGCGGACTGCCGTGACGCCGTCCTCGGCGCTGGCGTGCCGCCCGACAGCGGCGAGTGCCTCCGCGGTCAGCGCGTCCCGCGGCCCGGGAGCCAGTTCCGCGTCGGCCGCGAGCAGCTGCACGGTCTCCGGAGCGCGAAGCAGCAACCCCGTGGCGTACTTGCTCGACGCGAGCACGAACGCTATCCGCTCGGCGGCCTGTGCTTCGTCCCTGAGCAGCCGCAAGTACCAGGGGGTGTCCCCGAGCTCGTCGCTGACCTGGCGGAACGCAAGCAGCCCCGCGTCGGGTTGGGCCGCGTCCGCGAACCAGCCGAGCATGATGGGAAGCAACGTGCGCTGTATCGCCGCGCGCCGTGACACGCCTCCGATCAGCGCCTCGATGTGCCGGAGCGCCCCGGCCGGGTCATCGTAGCCAAGCGCTTCGAGCCGCGTGCGGGCGGCGTCCGGGGTCAGCCTGACGGCGTCGCCCGGCAGGCGCGCCACGGCCTGCAGGAGCGGGCGGTAGAAGAGCTTCTCGTGCAGGCGGCGCGCCACCAGGGTGTGCTTGCGCCACTGCGCTGTGAATTCGGCGGCAGGATCCGTGCTGCGCGTGCTTGTGTCGGCGCTGGCACCGTTAGGCAGCTGATAGGCCCGCAGCGCCCGGCCGAGCCTTCGCCGCCCCGCGGTGTCCTTCTCGGGTGGGACGACGTGTGTGCGCCGCAGGTGCTTCAGTTGCAGCAGGTGTTCCACCCGCCGCAGGAACCGGTACGCCTCGGCCAGGCCGGCGGCGTCCTCCCGGCCCACGTAACCGCCGCGGGACAGCGCCGCCAGCGCTGGCAGGGTCGCCGGGTCGTGCAGGCTCTCATCGGCGCGGCCGTGCACAAGCTGCAGCAACTGCACCGCGAACTCGATGTCACGAAGCCCGCCGGGGCCGAGCTTCAGCTGACGTCCCGCCTGTTCACGCGGCACCGCGTCCTCGACGCGGCGCCGCATCGCCTGCACGTCCTCGACAAAGTGCTCACGCTGCGAGGCCTGCCACACCAGTGGCGCCATCGCCTCGACGTACTCGGCGCCGAGTTCGAGGTCGCCCGCGATGGGCCGCGCCTTCAGCAGCGCCTGGAACTCCCATGTCTGCGCCCAGCGCTCGTAGTAGGCACGGTGGCTGGCCAGGGTGCGCACCAGGGGGCCGCTGCGCCCCTCCGGGCGCAGGTTGGCGTCCACCTGCCACAGCGGCGGTTCTGGTGCGCTCTGCGCGCATACGCGCATCATCGCGCTGGCCAGCCTTGTCGCGGGTGCGAGCGCTCCGCGCTCGTCCGTGCCCCCGGTGCTTTCTGTGCTCGCTGTGTCTGTGCCGGCAGCGCCGTCGGCGTCTTCCGTGCCGATCGCGGGTGCGGCAACGAAGATGACGTCGACGTCGCTCACGTAGTTAAGCTCGCGCCCGCCGCACTTTCCCATGCCGATCACCGCAAGCCGACACGGCAAGCCGCTGCCGCCCGGCCAGCCGCGATCGTCCGTGTGCTGGCCCGCGCTCTGGCCCGCGCGCTCGGTGCGCTCGGCGTTCTCCGCCGCCTGCTCGGCGGCCTGCTCGGCGAGCAGGCGGCTGCGGGCGATGGCGAG
>DATFVJ010000299.1:0-7858 GCA_035260365.1 Streptosporangiaceae bacterium | reverse complement strand
GGCGAGCCGTAAGCGCCGCCCGCATAGGCGCCGCAGCGCCCGGCCCACGCGCGACCCGATGGCGGCATACGTGCGGCTGTGACGCTTGGCGATAGCTGCCCGAGTTGGTTACATCATGGTCATCGGGTAGGCTGCCCCCGTCGTGCCCGACACCGTTATCAGCTACGTCACACGGAAGCAGTAATCACACGGCACCTCGCGATGCCCACGGTCCGTTCGTGTTCAATACGCGCGCGCTCGGACGCCAGGCGGGTTCTTCGCGTGCTGAGCACCGCACCGTGATGGCGCCCGCTGGATTCGGTGTTGAGCTGGTCGGCGTCCCCGCGGGCGCCGATGTCGAGCTGGACATCCGGCTCGAGGCAGTGATGGAAGGCGTGCTGATTTCCGGCACGGTACGGGCGCCGCTCACCGGTGAGTGTGCCCGCTGTCTGGATCCAGCGACCTCATCGATCGAGGTCGGGTTCCAGGAGCTCTTCTGTTACCCGGCTGTCCGTTTCACCAGGGACAGCGAGGCAACAGAAGAGGATCACTACCTCGACGGTGACCTGCTTGACCTCGAGCCGGTTTGCCGCGACGCGGTACTGCTTGCACTGCCGCTCTCGCCGCTCTGTTCGGGCGACTGCCCCGGCCTCTGCGCGGAGTGTGGCGCGCGGCTTGCGGACGTCGGCTCGGAGCACGGCCACGGCAACGGTGCCGACCCACGGTGGGCGGCGCTACGGCTGCTGGACACAGCCGACACCGCGGCCCGGATCGGCCGGGATCGCGCAGACGACCGACAGGAGGGCTGACGTGGCCGTCCCCAAGCGGAAGATGTCGCGGAGCAATACCCGGACGCGCCGGGCGCGCTGGAAGAGCGCAGCGCCCGCGTTGATGGAGTGCCCGCAGTGCCACGAGCAAAAGCTTCAGCACACCGCGTGCCCGACCTGCGGTACGTACAACCGGCGCCAGGTCATCACGCCCGCTTAAGGGCTCCGCACACTCTGTATTCCACGAGGCCCTCATCTGCGCGGCACAGTGCACCGGCTGGCGAAATCGGCATGCGGAAATTTCCCGTCATGCCGGGAAATGCGTGCCTGATGTCGGCCGGGCGCACGGCAACATTTTGCGCGTCCTGCCACCACAGTGTGCTGCCGGGCGGGCACGATGAGCCATACTCGCAGGCGAGGGCGGGGACTGGAGAGAAATACAGTGACCGTGATGAACGGTGAGCCACCGGGCAGCGGTGGCCCTGCCGAGCCTGGCGCCGCCGAACTGCTTGTCGCCCTGGGCGTCCCGCTCAGTCCCGAACTGCTCGACCGGGCGCTGACCCACCGGTCCTACGCGTACGAAAACGGGGGGCTGCCCACAAACGAGCGCCTCGAGTTCCTCGGCGACTCCGTGCTCGGCCTGGTGGTGACCGACACCCTGTTTCGTCGGCACCCGGATCTGCCCGAGGGACAGCTGGCCAAGCTGCGCGCGGCAGTGGTCAACATGCGGGCGCTCGCGGGCGTCGCGCGCGGTCTTAACCTCGGCCGCCACATCAGGCTCGGCCGCGGCGAAGAGGGCACCGGCGGGCGCGACAAGTCGTCGATACTCGCGGACACGCTCGAGGCCATCATCGGCGCGGTCTACCTGGATCGCGGGCTCGGCGAGGCGTCCACGCTCGTGCACTGCCTGTTCGACCCGGTGATCGCACGCTCGGCGCGGCTCGGCGCCGGGCTCGACTGGAAGACCTCACTGCAGGAGCTGACCGCCGCCGAGATGCTCGGCGTGCCCGAGTACCAGGTGACAGAGAGCGGGCCCGATCACCAGAAGTCGTTCCGCGCCGTCGTCCGGGTGGGCGGCAGGATCTACGGTTCTGGCGAGGGCCGGTCGAAGAAGGAAGCAGAACAGCAGGCCGCCGAGGTCACATGGCGGGCGATCCGCGCCGAGTCGATCCGCGCCGAGTCGATCCGCGCGGAGTCGGCGCGCACGACCGGGCGCTCCATGGGCACGGCGAGCGCCGTGGCCGGAGCCGGCGCCCCCGATCAGCCGCAGGCCGCGGATCCTGCCGACGACACCGGGCCACGCGACGCCAACGGCCCGCCGGGCGCCGCGGACGAGTGAACCGTGCCTGAACTGCCCGAAGTAGAGGTTGTGCGGGCCGGGCTCGAGCGGCACGCGGTCGGCCGCACGATCGAGACGGCCGCCGTGCTGCACCCGCGCGCCGTGCGAAAGCACGCGGCAGGCCCCGATGACTTCACCGCGCGGATGTCCGGCCGTCTCATCACGGGCGCCCGCCGACGGGGCAAGTACCTGTGGCTGCCCACGCACGCGGCGGCCGCAGCCGAAGGCACGGCAGGCGCCGAAGGCGCGGCCGGCTCCGCAGGGGCGCCCGGGGCCGAAGGGTGCGCACCAGATGGCCGTGACTCGCCGGGTTTCGCGGGCGATGCGCTGCTCGCCCATCTCGGCATGAGCGGGCAACTGGTCGTCGGCGAGCCGGGGCGCCCACTGTCCAGTCATGTGCGTGCCAGGTTCACCTTCACCGACGGCGGGCCCGACCTCCGGTTCGTGGATCAGCGCACGTTCGGCCACCTCTGCCTCGTGCCTGGCGGAGCCGACGTGCCCGCGCCCATCGCGCACATCGCGCCAGATCCGCTCGAGGCCATCTTCGATCCCGCGGTCGTCGCCGCGGCGCTGCGCCGCAGGCGCACCGGGGTCAAGCGGGCGCTGCTCGACCAGTCCCTGGTCAGCGGCGTCGGCAACATCTACGCCGACGAGGCGCTCTGGCGGGCCCGCCTGCACTGGGCCCGGCCGACAGAAACCCTGCGCAGGGCCGAGGTGGAGCGCCTGCTCACCGCCATTCGCGAGGTGCTCTGCGAGGCGATGAAGGCTGGCGGGACCTCGTTCGACGCGCAGTACGTCAACGTGAACGGGGAAAGCGGCTACTTCGGGCGGTCGCTGGCGGTCTACGGGCGCGCGGGGCAGCGCTGCCCCCGCTGCGGCGAGACCATCCGCCGCGACGCGTTCATGAACCGGTCGGCCTTCAGCTGCCCGCGCTGTCAGCCGCGGCCACGCCGCGCCAGGTGGTGACCTCGATGCGGGACTCATCTGGTTCAGGTTCGCCCGGCTCAGGATCGGCCGATGCGGGCCGGGCGGCGGGCGACGAGGCGCGGGTGCGCCTGACCGCGTGCGTGGACGGCAGGGTCCAGGGAGTCGGGTTCCGTTGGTGGGTTCGGGCCCGTGCGCTCGAACTCGGTCTCGCCGGGTGGGCGACGAACCTCACCGACGGCCGGGTGGAGGTCGTCGCGGAAGGCCCGCGGCGCGCGTGCGCGCGCCTGCTCAACCTGCTGCGCGGG
The DNA here is from genome assembly GCA_035260365.1 of Streptosporangiaceae bacterium. Lineage (GTDB taxonomy): Bacteria > Actinomycetota > Actinomycetes > Streptosporangiales > Streptosporangiaceae > DATFVJ01. The sequence continues at coordinate 4,541 of DATFVJ010000299.1, read as the reverse complement.
CCCGCCACACCTGGTCAGGTCACCCATATCACCTCGCGCTGGGGTGAACCAGGCGCACGTGAGCTTTCCAGCTTCGTGTCGAGATGAGCGCCCAAGTGGCGCGCGCCGGCGCTCAACTTGACTGGTAAACGAGTGGGTGGGACCCTAGTACTACTACCCGCCGCGCACCCTTCCGCGTGATTTTTGCGTGTTTTGTGCGTGTGCCCACTCTGGTCACTCAGTGTGGAGGACCTTTTACCATGGCGAAGGCTATACTCGGCCACGTCGGCGGTCCGGATCCGCGCATGGTCGCCGAGATGCGCCGCCTCCAGCAGCGCGTACGTGACCTGGAAGCCGAACTTGTTCGGCTCCAGGAAGAAAACGACGCGCTTGCTGCGGAGACGGACAACGACCTGCTGGTTCCTGCTCGCGAACCGATGCTCGCTAGGGAGCCAGCGCTTACCTGACGAGGGCCACCCGACGACGACATAGGGGCGCCCAAGTGGCGCCCCTATTCGTTTTGGGTCATACACCAGACCAGGATTTGGCCGCTACCAGACCAGGATTTGGCCGCGCGCCCGCCCTTTGCCTGCCTCCATGCCCGGCGCCGTTCGCCGCGCTGGCAATCAGATGTCTGTATGAGTATGCAGAAAGGCCGGAAACGGGGGAGCCGTCCGGCAGGCCGGCCCGCGGCTCGCCGCGCTTGCCCGAACTTGTCGGACCGTCGCGGTAGGGTGCGAAATTGCAGCGACCCGGCAGAAGGCGAATGAGGAGGAGTGCTCGCGGGTGTATCTCAAGAGCCTCACGTTGCGCGGGTTCAAGTCCTTCGCCTCGGCGACCACGCTGCGCTTCGAACCCGGGATCACCTGCGCCGTCGGCCCGAACGGGTCAGGCAAGTCGAACATTGTGGATGCGCTGTGCTGGGTCATGGGCGAGCAGGGCGCGAAGTCGCTGCGCGGCGGAAAGATGGAGGACGTCGTCTTCGCGGGCACGTCGTCAAGGCCGCCGCTCGGCCGCGCGGAAGTGACCCTGACGATCGACAACAGCGACGGCGCGCTGCCCATCGACTACGCCGAGGTGACGCTCAGCAGGCTGCTGTTCCGGTCCGGCCAGAGTGAGTACGCCATCAACGGCGACCACTGCCGCCTCCTCGATATACAGGAACTGCTGTCCGATTCCGGTATGGGCCGCGAGATGCACGTCGTCGTCGGCCAGGGTCAGCTCGACGATGTGCTGCACGCGGGGCCCGAGGCGCGGCGTGCGCTGATCGAGGAGGCGGCGGGCGTACTCAAGCACCGCAAGCGCAAGGAGAAGGCGCTGCGGAAGCTCGAGGCGATGCAGGCCAACCTGACTCGGCTGGTCGACCTGACCGCCGAGCTTGGCCGCAGGCTCAAGCCGCTCGGCCGGCAGGCGGAGATCGCCAGGAGAGCCGCGATCATCCAGGCCGAGTTGCGCGACGCCAGGCTGCGGCTGCTCGCCGACGACTACGTGACGCTGCGGGAGGCACTCGGCCGTGAGGAAGTCGGTGAGGCGCTCGTCGCGCAGCGCCGGGCCGCTACGGCCGCCGCGCTCGACGAGGCCAAGCAGCGCGAAGCAGCGCTCGAGGCCGCCGCGGCGCAGGACGCACCCAGGCTTACGCGGGCCAGGGACACGTGGTTCGCTCTTTCCGCCCTCGCCGAACGGCTGCGCGGGGTCGCTGCGCTCGCCGCGGAACGGCACCACCATCTGAGTGCAGGCGAAGAGCCAGCCAGGACCGGCCGCGACCCGGCGGAGCTTGCCGCGGAAGCCGAGCAGACCCGCGCGCAGGAGACGGAGCTGTCCGCGCGGCTCGATGCCGACCGTGCCTGCCTGGCCGCGTCGGTCCGCGAACGCGCCGCCGCTGACGCGGCACTCGCCGAGGCCGAGCGGCGGCTGTCGGCGGCGTCCATGGAGGCGGCTCACCGCGCCGAGCGGGCCGCGCGCCTGCGTGAGCAGGCCGAAGCCTTGCGCAGTCACGCCGACGCTGCCGCGGAAGAGGTGGGGCGGTTGTCCGTCGCCGCCGCTCAGGCACAGGCTGGAGCGGCGCGTGCGCAGGCCGAGCACGCCGAGCTTGAGCAGCACGTTACCGCCGCCGCGGGCAACCATACGGAGCTCGACGCGGCGCACGAGGACGCGATAGCGGCGGCGGCCGAGGCGGCGCAGCGCGTGAAGGAGCTGCGCGCGGACGAGCATCAGGCGAGCAGGGAACGTGCGGCGCTGCACGCACGCGCGGAGGCGCTGCAGCTGAGCCTGCGCGCTGGCACGGACGCGGCAGGGACCGTGCTCGCGGACCCGGTCAGCTTCCGCGGCGTGCTCGGCCCGGTTGCCGCCCTGCTCAGCGTCGACGACGGTGCGCAGGCCGCGATCGCCGCGGCGCTCGGCACGGCCGCCGACGCCGTCGCCGTCGCCGGCCTGGACGCCGCGGCCGAGCTGATCGCCGAGCTCAGGACCCGTGGCGCGGGCAAGGTCGGCGCCCTCATCGCCACCGGCGTCCCCGCACCCCCCGCACCTGGGTCCGCCGCGCCTGGGTCCGCCGCGCCTGGGTCCGCCATGCCTGGGTCCGCCGCATCAGGGGCGGCCAGGGCTGGGACTGGCGAGGCTGGCGGGTCCGGGGCGGCTGTGTCCCCGGTGGGCGGCGGCGCGTGGGGCAGGCCGGCCGCGCCCTCCGCCCTGGTCCCCCTCACGCCGCACGCGCATCGCGATCGTGACACCCTGCCCTCGGCCGTCAGGTACGCGGTTGATCTTGTGCGGGCACCGGCCGAGCTCGCTGGGGCAGTGGCGCAGCTGCTTTCCGGCGTCGTCGTCGCGGCTGACCTGCGGGCCGCGCGCGAGCTTGTGCGGGACCGTCCGGGGCTGCGCGTGGTCACGAGGGACGGCGACCTGCTCGGCGCGCACTGGGCGTACGGCGGGTCGGCGCACGGGCCGAGTCAGATCGAGGTGCGGGCGGCGGCCGAGGAGACCGTGGCCAAGCTCGCGGAGGCGGACGAGCGGTGCGCGGCGGCCGCGCGGCTGCTCGCGGTCGCCGCGCAGGACGAGGAGCTGGCGCAGCGGGCAGTGGCCGAGTCCGCGGGCGTGCTGCGCGAGGCGGACGCCGCGGCCGCGGAAGTGTCGGGCCGGCTGGGCAGGCTCGGCGGCGCCGCGCGGGCGGCGGCCGACGAAGCGGAGCGGCTGGCCAGCGCGATCGAGTCCGCCGAGCGGTCGCGGGAAGCCGATCTCGCCAAGCTGGCCGAGCTTGACCGGCGGCTCGACGACGTCGAGGCCGAGGCGCAGCTCGCCGAGCAGGGTTCGGACGCGGCAGGCAGCGATCAGCGGGAGATCCTTTCCGCGCGGCGTGAGGCCGCGCGGAACGCCGAGATGGAGGCGCGGCTCGCCGTCCGCACCGTCGAGGAGCGGGTGCGGGCGATCGCGGGCCGCGCGGACGCGCTCGCGGCGGCGGCGGCGAAGGAACGCGCGGCCATCGAACAGGCCAGGCGGCGGCGTGAGATACGCGCCAAGCAGGCCGTGATCGCGGGCGCCGTGGCCAGGGGCGCCACCTACGCCACGGCGTCGGTCGAGGCGCACGTCACCGCCGCACAAGCCGAGCGTGCGGCCGCGGAGGCGGCGGGCAGCGCGCGGGCGGCGGAGCTGAAGGCGGTGCGTGAGCGGCTGCGCCAGCTCGGCGCCGAGCACGACCAACTGGTCGGCGCGGCCCACACGGCGGAGATCGCCCGCGCCGAGCAGCGGATGCGCCTCGAGCAGATCGAGGGCCGCGCCGTGGAGGAGTTCGGGGTGCACGCGGCGGCGCTCGTCGCCGAATACGGGCCTGACGTGCCGGTCCCGCCGCCTTCTGACGCGCCAGAGGGCGCGGCGCCCAGTGCCTACGACCGCACCGCGCAGGAGCGCCGCGCGGGCGTCGCCGAGCGGCAGCTCGCCAGGCTCGGCAAGGTCAACCCCCTCGCGCTCGAAGAGTTCGCGGCGCTGGAGGAGCGGCACGCGTTCTTGTCATCGCAGGTCGAGGACCTCAAGAAGACGCGGCGCGACCTCCTGACCGTGATCAGAGAGGTGGACGAGCGGGTCCAGCAGGTGTTCGCCGCCGCGTACGAGGACACCGCGCGGGAGTTTGAGCAGATCTTCGCGCGGCTGTTCCCCGGCGGCGAGGGCAGGCTGCTGCTCACCGAGCCGGACGACATGCTGACGAGCGGGGTCGAGGTCGAGGCCCGCCCGCCGGGCAAGAAGGTGAAGCGGCTGTCACTGCTGTCCGGTGGTGAGCGGTCACTGACCGCCATCGCCTACCTGGTGGCGATCTTCAAGGCGCGCCCGTCGCCCTTCTACGTGCTCGACGAGGTCGAGGCCGCGCTCGACGACGTCAACCTGCAGCGCCTGCTGGGCATTTTCGAGGAACTGCGGGAAAGTTCACAGCTCATCATCATCACCCACCAGAAGCGCACGATGGAGGTCGCCGACGCCCTCTACGGCATCACCATGCGCGGCGATGGCGTGTCCGCGGTGGTGAGCCAGCGCTTGCGCGAGCCCGCCTCGGCCTGAGGCTGAAATCCGCCGCCTCG
>DATFVJ010000298.1:0-5277 GCA_035260365.1 Streptosporangiaceae bacterium | reverse complement strand
CGTCGGCACAGACCAGCCCGCCGGGAGCGCGGCCGGCCTGGATGGCGAAAAGCTCGCGGTCCGAACGCCCACGGCGGACCCACGGCGCCGGCCGTGCCGGTGTGCCGCCGTGCCCGGTGTCGGGGAACGCGGCAGCGCCCTGGTAACCCACGCCCGCCCCCGACGCTGGCTGCCTGGTCCGGTCCACTCGTTTCGCCGCCTCCCTCCAGGCCGGGCACGCATCCTTAGGCCGCTGTATCCTCGGGCCGCCGAGCGAGCACTCGATATGCGGCACACCCGCCACAATGGCGTGACGGAACGTGATCAGACTCTAGCGCCTCACTGCCACTGGGCGGCAGCCCCCCTGTTGCCCATTAACGGCCGCGCCGTCGGCGCCGCGGAAAGACCATTCGCATGTTGCACATGCTCAGCGTCATTTTCCGCAGGGGTGGTCGATTAAAGGATGCGGCGCCACTGAAAAATGTCCGCCGTGAAACTGGGCCAGCGCCAGGTCAGCCGCGCTGCGCGCGGGCCGACGCGTACAGGCACAAGGCCGCGGCGGCGGCGAGATTGAGGCTCTCCGCGCGGCCGTAGATCGGGACGGCCACCGACTCGTCGGCCAGGCTCAGCAGCTCGTCGGGCAGCCCCCACGCCTCGTTGCCGAACAGCCACGCGGTCGGCGCGGCCAGGGTTCCCGCGGCGATCACGTCGTCGAGGGAATGCTTGCCATGACCGTCCGCGGCCATGATGCGCAGCCCGGCCCCGCGCAGTGCCTCGACGGCCGGCACCAGCCTGGCGCCGGACACGACGGGCAGGTGGAACAGGCTTCCCGCGGACGCGCGGACGCACTTGCCGTTGTAGGGGTCGACCGACGCGTCAGTGAAGATCACGGCGGCCGCGCCGGCCGCGTCCGCGGTCCGCAGCACCGTCCCCGCGTTGCCTGGATCGCGCGCGTGCGCGAGCACCGCGACAAGCCGCGGCGCGAGCGCTGTCACCGCACCGAGCGGCACGTCCAGGAATCCGCAGACCGCGAGTATGCCCTGCGGCGTGGTGGTCTGCGCGAGCGCGGCCATGATCTCGCCGCTGACCACGTGCACGGCCACGCCGGCCTGCGCCGCGCTCGCGACAAGCGCGGCGTGCCGCGCGGACGCCTCGGCGGTCACGAACACCTCGCCGACCTCGGCGCCCGCCGCGAGTGCCGCACCGACCGCCTGTGGGCCTTCCGCGAGGAACGCGCGCGCACGCTGGCGCAGTGCGCGTTTGGTGAGCCGGCGGGCGGCCTTGACGCGCGGCGAGCGAACGCTCGTGAGCCCGCTTCCTGCCCCGCCGGCGTTCATCTGCGTCTCAGGCCACCGCCGTGTCCGTCTGCGCGCCCGCCTCAGGCAGCGCCTTCTTGGCGACCTCCACCAAAGCGGCGAACGCCTTCGCGTCCGCGACGGCGAGGTCGGCGAGCATGCGCCGGTCGACCTCGACCCCAGCGGCGCGAAGCCCCTGCACGAACCTGTTGTACGTCATGCCGTTCTCCCGGGCCGCGGCGTTGATGCGCTGGATCCACAGGCGCCGGAAATTGCCCTTGCGGTCCTTGCGGTCCCGGTAGGCGTACGTCATCGAGTGGAGGACCTGCTCCTTGGCCTTGCGGTACAGCCGTGACCGCTGGCCCCGGTAGCCGCTCGCCCGCTCGAGGACGGTCTTGCGCTTCTTGTGGGCGCCCGTCGCCCGCTTCACGCGTGCCATGTTCTGCTCCCTCGGCTGGGCTCGGGCTACTTCCCGAGCAGTTTCCTGACCCTCTTCGCGTCCGCTTCCGACAGCACCACGTCATGCCACAGTCGCCTGGTGCGCCTGGACGGCTTGTGCTCGAGCAGGTGGTTACGATTGGCGCGGCGCCGCATTACCTTGCCGGTGCCGGTAAGCCGGAATCGCTTGCCGGCCCCGCTGTGGGTCTTCATCTTCGGCATGGTCGCCGTGTCTCCGTCCTGTCGCGTGCCACCCGGCACGACGTCTCCTTCGTGCCTGGCGGCACGGTCCTTCTCTCCTGCACGTGAACGCAGGCGCTGCGTCCGCGCACACGTGCGCGGACCGGCCATCCGGCCCTGCCCGGCCCAGGGCGAACGTCGCGACGGCGATGCGGAACATCTCCCGATCCCGCCGTGTCCACCCGGAACAAGCAGGTTAACCGCTGTTAGCTACTGGCCGGCGCGTCCGGGCTGCGGCGCGCCCTCGGCACGGCGCGCGCGGCCGCGCGCTCGGCCTTGGCCTCGCTCTTCTTCCTGTTCGGCCCGATGACCATGATCATGTTCCTGCCGTCCTGCTTCGGCTGCGCTTCCACGAAGCCGAGTTCCTCGACGTCGCCAGCTAGCCGCTGGAGCAGCCGGAACCCGAGCTCCGGGCGGGACTGCTCGCGCCCGCGGAACATGATGGTCACCTTGACCTTGTCACCTTGCTTGAGGAACCGCTCGACATGGCCACGCTTGGTGGCGTAGTCGTGCGGGTCGATCTTCGGCCGGAGCTTGATCTCCTTGATGACCGTCTGCGCCTGGTTCTTGCGCGCTTCCCTGGCCTTGAGCGCGGACTCGTACTTGAACTTGCCGTAGTCCATCAGCTTGCACACCGGGGGTCGTGCGGTAGGCGCCACCTCCACCAGATCAAGGTCGGCCTCTTGCGCCAACCGGAGCGCATCGCCAATGGCTACAATCCCGACCTGCTCGCCGTTCGGGCCAACGAGCCGGACTTCGGGGACACGGATACGCTCGTTAATTCTCGGTTCGGGGCTGATGTGACCTCCTTGGGCTACACGCCTGCCGCCGACATCTCCGGCGGCAGGACCCCTTTCGACCTGCCAGGCGGCGCATCCTGCGGCGGCCTGCCGCAAAAAAGCCCCGCATGGCATGCACGCGGGGCTATCCAGCCGCGCCGACGGACGCAGCGCCGCCCCGGAAATAGGCCATCCCCGGCCTGGACATGGTCCATGCCGGTAACCGCCCCATCCGGCCAGCGCGTGATCGCCCGGAATCGCAGCCATACCCGCCAGCCATGAGCTGGCAAGGTGGGAGATAGTCCTCCGCTTGCATGCCCGGTACGGGTGTACCGGGCTGGTTGGCGACCGAGTCTACCGCATCGCGGCCGGCCCAGCGCTTCCCCTGGCCGACACAACGTCGCCGGGAGGCACGATGTTCCCGCAGGGGATGCTCACCCCCGGGGCATGGTCACGCCTCCTCCGGCCCGATCAGTTCGCCGAACCGGCCGACGGTGGAAGCAGAAATCTGCGGATCACCGGCTCGCCGGCGGGATCAGCCACCAGTAGATGCCGAACCCCGCCGCCGCGTGGCCAACTCGGCCAGTCCGGCCGCGCGCATCGCGCCGAGCGGTGCCGCGCGGAGTGTCATCAGCTCGACCTGCCGCGCGGCCTGGTGAAGCAGCAGCTCGAACCCGCCGACAACGGCCGACCCGGCGCCGCGGGCCGCTGCCGCGAGCCGGGTCGGCCACGGGTCGTACGCGACGTCGAACACCACCTTTGGTGCAACCGGCCCGCGGCACAGCCATTCGGCGGCGGCGTCGGCGGCACGCGGCGGCACGGTACAGATGACAAGCTCCGCGGGTGTGGCGCCCGCGTGCGCCCGCGCACCGGCGGGCGGCGCGAGCTCACCCAGCCGGATGGCGACGCCGAGCCGGTTGGCCGCGGCCTCGAGCCCGCCCGACCGGCTCGTGTCACGTACAGCGACGTCCACGTCCCGCGCCCCGATCTCCCTGAGCGCGGCGAGCGCGGAACAAGCCGTGGCGCCTGCCCCGATGACGAGCACGCCCGCGGTCGTGCTCACCTTGTTCACGCCCGCCTCCGCCAGCGCGGCGACCATGCCGCCAACGTCGGTGTTGTAGCCGAGCCTGCGGCCACCGCGCAGCACCACGGTGTTGGCTCCGCCGACGGCCTTGGCGAGCGGGTCGACATCGTCGAGCAACGGCAGCACGGCCCGTTTCAGCGGCATGGTCAGGGAAAGTCCCGCCCAGCTGCCGTCCAGGCCGGCCAGCAAGCCTGGCAGCCGGGCCTCGTCACACTCGATCGCCGCGTAGCTCCACTCCGGCAGGCCAAGCGCGGTGTACGCGGCCCGGTGCAGGACAGGTGAGAGCGAATGGGTGACCGGCGAGCCGAGGACGGCAGCCTTCATCGAACCGGCCTCATCCGCAAGCACGCCGCAGGTCCCGGGCAGTGGTCATCCACCGTGCGCGAGGTTCTTCGCGAGCTCGGCCCTGAGCTGGTCGAACACGGCCGGGTCCGAAGTGAACTCGGTGAGGCCGGTCTTGGGGTTCACCGTGACGAAGTAGAGCCAGTTGCCGACCGCAGGGTGCAGCGCGGCGTGGATCGCGGCGTCGCCAGGACTGTCGATCGGGCCGGGCGGCAGCCCGGTGTGCTGGTACGTGTTGTACGGCGAGTTGACCTGGAGCTGCTGATTCGTGGCCAGGATGCCGTAGGTGTGCAGCGCGTACATGACCGTGCTGTCCAGTTGCAGCGGCATGCCCGCGGCGAGCCGGTTGTAGATCACCCGTGCGATCTTGGGGAAGTCGGTGAGCCGCCCACCCTCGGCCTGCACGAGACTGGCCACGATGATCGCTTCGGCCGGGGTGAGGTTCACCGATTGTGCGGTGGAGACCAGGTTGATCCGCGCTGCCTCGGCGTTGAACTGCGCCACCATGGCGCGCAGCACGTCGGCCGCGGCCATCCGCGGCTGCACGGAATAGGTGGCGGGGAACAGGTAGCCTTCCGGCTGGTTCCTCGCGTATGACGGAAGGCCGAGTGCGGCCGGGTTCGCGAGCGCCGCGCGATAGTCGGCGAGGGGTACGCGCGATTTCGCCCCGAGGGTGGCCACGATCTGGCTGGCCCGCAGACCCTCGGGGATCGTGACCTTCAGCTGGATGCGGCTGCCGGGGTTGAGCAGCAGGTCGAACGCGAGCGATGCCTTCATGTGCAGGTGCAGGCGGTAGAAGCCTGGCTCGAGCGCGGTCGGCTGCGAACTTTGCTCAGCCGCCTTGACGAACGCCCGCGGGCTCGCGACGACCCCGAGGCCGAAGAGCGTCTTCGCGACGTCGGTGGCCGTCTGGTTCTGCTTGACCTGGACCACGACGGTGCCGTAGCCGGAGCCGGAGTAGTCGGGCGGTATCACGTACTGGCGCAGGAAGTGGTATCCGACGACGCCACCTCCGGACAGGAGGAGCCCGATCACAAGCAGGGCGATCAGCGGCGCACGGAAACGCCGGCCGCGGCGCCGCGGCCGGCCGCCACCGCGGCGGTTCGGCCGGCCGCCTCGC
>DATFVJ010000297.1:0-6676 GCA_035260365.1 Streptosporangiaceae bacterium | reverse complement strand
CAGATGGACGTGCCCGCCGAAGCCGACCACGAGGGCGACGGCACCGACGGCACCCGCGCCCGCGATGCCCCAGGTCAGCCGGCGGACACGGCGCAAACCCCACTCACGCGACATCGCCGCGTACCTGACGTCGGGCTGCTTCATGCTCGTATCTCCCTATTCCCCTTTAGATCCGGACGCGGGCGAACGTTGACCGGCCCGCTCCCAGACTGCGTGACCAGGTGCTAAGTCGTGCTGCAGATTTTCTTCAGATTTGGTTAAGAATCGGCGATCTCTTGCCTGCGGCTTCCGGGCCGGCGTGTACCTGGCACTTCTTACGGCCCACATACGCCGGACGGCTTTAGTCTGCTGGCAACGGACCAGGCGAGGTGATGCGTGAGCGTGCCCAGTGTCGACAGCCTGCCGCCGAGCGCGGAGGCGTGTCCCGCGCGTGTGCTCGTGGTGGAGGACGACCCTGGCATCGCGACCCAGCTTGTCCGCGGTCTGACCCGGGCGGGGTACGAGGCCGACAGCGTGGGGACGGGCGCGGACGCGCTGCGGCCGCCGCTGCCCGACGTGGTCCTGCTCGACCTCGGCCTGCCCGACATCGACGGCGTCGAGGTGTGCAGAAGACTCCGTGACACCTCCGACGTGGCGATCATCGTGGTCACGGCGCGCGGCGAGGAGCACGACCGGGTCCTCGCGCTCGATCAGGGCGCGGACGACTGCCTGGTCAAGCCGTTCGGGCTGGCGGAGGTGCTCGCGCGCGTCCGCGCGGTGCTCAGGCGGACCAGGCCCGCAGCCGGTGAACTGCTGCGGTACGGTCCGCTCACCGTGGACCTGCGGACCCGTAAGGTCACCGTGGGCGCGCGGGAGGTGGCGCTGACCCCGAAGGAGTTCGACATCCTGGAGTGCCTTGCCACCGACCCCGGCCGGGTGGTGACGCGCGCCGAGATCTTCGAGCGGGCGTGGGACGCCCACTGGTACGGGCCGACCAAGGTCCTCGACGTGCACCTGGCGGCGCTGCGCAAGAAACTGGGCGACGAGGTGACCATCGAGACGGTGTACGGCCGGGGGCTCCGTCTCGGTGATCTGAAGTGACCGGCTGGTGATCTTACGTGACCGGGCGGATTCTGCTTGCCCTGCTGGCCCTTACCACCTCGGTGCTCATCGCCGCCGTCATACCGCTCGGGGTCAAGGCGGCGGGGCACGAGCTCAGCTCGTACGTCGATGACGCGCGCGCGGTCGCGCGCTCGGCGGCCGCGGTGGCCGAGGAAGGGCTCGCGGACCACAAACCGAGCCCGGACATGGGCGGCGTGCTCGCGGTCGCGCGGCACGGCGGCGACACGCTGGTCATCCTCGATGCCAAGGGCCGCGTCGTGTCGTCGGTCGGAACGCCCGGCAACGTCCCGGCGGATCTGGTCGGCGAGGCCATCGGCGGCCGGCAGGTCGAGACCGACGTGACGCGCGGGTACGTCACCGTCGTGGTGCCCGTGCGCGAGGGAGCGAAGATCGTGGGCACGGTCAGCCTCGCCCGCCCGCTCGCCCCGCTGAACAGCAGGGTCCGCGAGCTCTGGTTCACGCTTTCGCTCATCGCGCTCGCGGCCATCGCGGCGTCGGCGATCCTCGCGTTCGCGCTCGCCCGCTGGGTGAGCAAGCCCCTCGCCGCACTTGACGCGTCCGCTCGCCGCCTCGGCGCCGGTGACCTCGCCGTCCGCGCCGCGACAGGCGCCGGGCCGCCGGAACTTCGCCGACTCGCGACCACCTTCAACACGATGGCGTCCCGCCTTGAGCGCCTCGTGCACGGGCACCGGGCCATGGTCGCCGACGTGTCGCACCAGTTGCGCACGCCGCTCGCCGCGCTGCGGCTGCGGTTCGATCTGCTCGCGCAGGACGCCGATCCGGCGACCGCGGCCGAGCTGGCCGGGGCGCTTGACGAGTTCGCCAGGCTGTCGCGGCTCGTGGACGGGCTGCTCGCCGTGGCGAAGGCGGAAAACGCCGTGCCCCGGCCGGTGCCCGTCGACGTCGGCGAGGTGGTCAGGGAGCGCGTCGCCTCGTGGCAGCCGGTCGCCGCCGACCGCGACGTGTCGCTCGAGGCCGACGTGACCGGGCCGGTGACTGCGGGCATCGGTGACGGGCAACTCGAACAGATCCTGGACAACCTGATCGCCAACGCGCTCGACGCGACCGCCGCCGGGGACCACGTCACCGTGTCGGCCGAGGTCGCCCCGGCCGAGCCCGAGCCGCCGGGTGCGACGCGCTCCGGCTCCGGCTCCGGCTTCGGCTTCGGCTTCGGCGCGCGGATCCTGGTCGCCGACGACGGCCCCGGCATGAGGGAGGCCGACCGTGCCCGCGCGTTCGGCAGGTTCACCACGGCCAGCCCCGGCGGCACCGGTCTCGGGCTCGCGATCGTGTACCGCCTGGTCAGCGCCAACGGCGGCACGGCAACGCTGGAGGAGACGCCAGGTGGCGGCCTGTCGGTCGTGCTGGAGTTCGCCACCGCGCCCGACCGGGTGAAACAGTGACCGTATGCGTATCCGAATTATCGATGCCTTCACCGACCGGCCGTTCGCCGGCAACCCCGCCGCGGTCTGCCTGCTCGACCTGGCGGCCTGGCCGGAGGAAACCTGGATGCGGCAGGTCGCCGCGGAAATGAACCTCTCCGAGACCGCCTTCGCCTATCCACTGACCGGGCGCACGGACGCCGACTGGGCGCTTCGGTGGTACACCCCTTCTGCCGAGGTGAACCTCTGCGGCCACGCCACGCTGGCCACGGCGCACGCGCTGCACGCCGACCGCGGCGCGCCCGGGACCGTCCGGTTCGACAGTCGCAGCGGTGTGCTGGCCACGCACGCGGCGGACGACGGAACGATCACCATGGACTTCCCCGCGGCGCCCGCCACCGAGGTGCCGGCGCCCGACGGCCTGGCCGCTGCTCTCGGCGCCGAGCCGTCCGCCGTGTACGACACCGGCGCGCTCGACTACCTGCTCGCGGTCCTGCCTGACGAGGCGGCCGTCCGGGCGCTGGACCCCGACCTCACCGCCGTGGCGCGCCTGGCGCATACCGGCGGGGTCAACTGTGTCATCGTCACCGCCCAAGCGTCCCGGCCCGGCGCTGGCTACGACTACGTCTCCCGCTTCTTCGCGCCCGCTCAGGGCATCGCGGAGGACCCGGTCACCGGCAGCGCGCATACCGCGCTCGCTCCGTACTGGTCGGGGCGCCTCGGCCGGGACTCGCTGACCGGACTGCAGGTGTCCGCCCGCACGGGCCCGGTCCGCACCACCGTTCGCGGCGACCGTGTGCTTCTCACCGGGCGCGCGGTCACCGTCCTCGACGGCACCCTGCAAGGCGCCGCCGCCGAGCACGCACCACCGCCGAACGCGGCCGCGCCGAACGCCGCTGGTCACACCGCCGCTATCAGCAGTTGACGACCCTGCGGCGATACGCCCTACCGCAGATGGCGGGAGGCGATCGGATAGCGTCGAAGCGACCGGGTCTGCCAGGGCGGTGCCGTCGCTGCCCCGAGAGAACTTCGCGGAGGCCACCATGAGCCAGATAGCCGCGCCGAGTCACATCCCGGCCAGCGCGACACCGGAAGGCGACGGGATCGTTGTCGGCAGTGGCCCGATCGCCGTTGACGCCTTCATCGACTTTCTGTGCCCGTTCTGCCGCGTTTTCGAGCTTTCTTCCGGGCCGGCGCTGGCCGCCATGGTCACCGGCGGCGTGATCAGCCTGGCCTATCACCCGATGTCCTTCCTCGACGAGGCGTCGACCACGCGCTACTCCTCCCGTGCGGGCGCGTCGTCGGGCTGCGCCTCCGATGGCGGCAAGTTCCCCGAGTACGCGCACGCGCTGTTCGTCAACCAGCCGCCCGAGGGCGGCCCCGGGCTTACAGATGCCGAGCTTGCCGAACTTGGCCACCTGGTGGGATTGCCCGCCCCGGCCTTCGACAACTGCGTGCTCCGGCGCACGTACCTGGACTGGCCGCCCTACGTGACCGCACTCGCCACCGCTCGCGGCGTCATGGCGACCCCCACGGTGTTCGTCGAAGGTGCCTCGGTGCCCGCGAACGCGAAGATGATCGCCGCTGCGGTCGCCGCCGCCGGCGGCGGCTGACGCTGGCTCCGCCGATCCGAGGGGCTGGCCTGAAGAGGCTGGCCTGGGCGCCGCCCGATGTTTGGTGAGGGTTGTGAATTCTTCGCCTACCGCTGTGAGCCACGGCGCTGGATGATGATGTCATCACGCGGGCCCTGGAGGCGAGAGACGAATGCGTGATCGACCTGGTCGGCCCGATCTCGAGTCGCCCGCCGCCCGGCAGATGGCGCGGCCGCAGTGGCGGCCGCCGGATGGCGTGCGGCAGCGGCTAGGCCGCCTGCCAGCGGAACATCCGTCGTCCCCCCGCTACCGGGCTGCCCGGGACACGTCGGCCAAAGCAGGCGCCACACCCATGTCGCGTAACGCACCGAGCGACGCGCGCCCTGACGCGCCCCGTGACGCCGGTCTCCGCGCCGGGCACGCGCGGTGGAACAGCCGGCCCGAGAGTCGGCCTGACCGCAAGCCCGAGCACCGGCCCGACCGCCTATCTGACCGCCTATCTGAGCGCCCGTCTGACCGTCGGCCCGACCGTCGGCCGGACCGGTCGCCTGACCCGCGGGATCGCAGCTGGGGTAGGCGCGATCTGGGCCGCGACCAGGCCCAATGCGATCCGACCGGCCAGGGTGATCCGCGCGGCCCGGGTGGCTGGGGTTGGCGCGATTTGGGCAGCCGGCGCGGCCAGGGCGATGCACGCGGTGACGGCGATGCGCGTGGTCAGGGCGATCCGTGTGACCCGCGTGCCTGGGGCGGTGCACGTGGCTGGGACCGCGATCGTGGCGAGGGTGCTCCGCGTGTCCAGCGCGGCTGGGGTGGACGCGGCCTGGCCGGGGACCGTGGCGAAGGTGATCCGCGTGACCAGGGTGATCCGCGCGGTCATCGCGGCTGGGGCGGCCAGCGTAGCGGAGGTGGGCGCGATTTGGGCGGCAGGCGCGGCCAGGGTGATGCACGCGGTGAGGGTGATCCACGCGGTCAGGGTGGCTGGAGCGGTGGGCGTGACTGGGGCCGTGATCGTGGCGAGGGTGATCCGCGCGGCCCGCGCGGTTGGGGTGGGCGCGGTCTGGGCGCCGACCGTCGCCGAGGCGATCCGCGCGATCAGGGCGGCCGAGGCGACCGCGAGCAGAGCGGCCAGCGCCGCCAGCGCGGCCAGGACGGTCGAGGCGGCCAGCGCGGCTGGGGAAATCGTCGTGGCCCAGGTGATCGGCCGCCCTGGGGCGGCGCGCCGCCACGCAGCAAACCCTCCTACGGTGGCCCTCGGTACGGTGGCCCTCGGTACGGTGGCCCTCGGTACGGCGACCCCACGGACGGCAGGCCTCCGTACCGCCCGTGGTTCGCCTCCGGTGGTGGTGGCCGGCCATGGTTTGCTGACGGCGCGGGCGCCGGTGACAACAGCCGCCGGTGAGTGTGCGCGAGAGCGAAACGCTGTTCGGGTTCTCGCGCGCATTCTGACCGCCATTCTGACCGCCATTCCGGCGGCCATCTCGGCGGCCTGATGACCGTATTACGACCGCATTGTTACTACGATCCGGCCGCCGGATGTCCGCAGGATGTGCGCGTGCCCGGATTGGCGCGATCGCCCGGATCTGGTCTTGTCGGGCTCGCACAGCTGCTGTAAAGACTCGCCGTGGGCTCGCCGCCACTACGTCTCGCACCGGGTGTTCGACCATGCCAGCATCTGCAAGCTGGTCGAGGCCAGGTGGAACCTGCCCGCGATGACCTTCAGGGACGCCAACGCGAACAGCATGCTCGACATGATCGACTTGCGCCGCCCGGCGTTCCTTGACCCACCCGAACTCGACCAGCCACTGCTCGCAACCGACCCCGGCGCTACCGCGTGTGACGTGACCGGGCCAGGGACGATCCCGCCGCCTGGGTCCATCACGGGTCCAGACGAACATATCCCTACCAGGTAGAATCTCCCTATGCGCGGGTACACGGAGGAGAAGGACGCCTACCTCAAGCGACTCCGGCGCATCGAAGGCCAGGTTCGCGGGCTTCAGCGCATGGTGGCCGACGACGCGTACTGCATCGACGTGCTCACGCAGGTGTCGGCGGTCACCCGCGCGTTGCAGGCCGTCGCGCTCGGCCTGCTCGAGGATCATCTCAGCCACTGCGTGACACAGGCCATCGAGCAGCGCGGCCCAGAGGCCGAGGCCAAGGTGCGCGAGGCGGCGGACGCCGTGGCGCGACTGGTCCGCTCGTAGATCGGACCGAGGCTCCGCCGGATCTCACTCGAGGCCGACGATGTATTTGCGGCCGGACGGGGTGGTCCATTCCAGGACCCCGGGTGCTGGTTGAGCGAGGTGCCAGCCGGTGGCCTGCTTGAGTTTGTGGTGGGCGCGACACAGCGGAGTGATGTTGCACTCACAAGTTTTGCCGCCACGATGGTAGGGCACCGTGTGGTCTTTGTCGCATTGCACGGCGGGCCGGCGGCAGCCGGGGAACGAGCAGGTCCGGTCGCGGATTTCGATCAGGTGCCGTAGCCGAGGCGACAGTTCGTAGCCGCGCGTTTCCCGCTGGTGGCCGCATTCGGGGAACGCCAGGCGGTCGAGCTTGACCACGAGGTTCCAAGTTCCGATAGCGGGGTCGTCTGCGCGGGCGGGG
>DATFVJ010000296.1:0-3962 GCA_035260365.1 Streptosporangiaceae bacterium | reverse complement strand
CCGGTGCCCGCCGGTATCAGCCGCACCGTCACCGTGCTGCCTGGCGGCGTGTGCGCCCGCGCGTTGGTGAGCAGGTTGGCGAGTACCTGGTGCAGCCGGTGCTCGTCACCGGTGACCGTGACCGGCTCGTCGGGCAGATCTAGGACCCAGCGGTGCTCCGGGCCGGCAGCGTGGGCGTCATTGGTGACGTCGATGGCGAGGCGGGTAAGGTCGACCGCATCGTGCGCGAGCGGCCGGCCCGCGTCCAGCCTGGCCAGCAGCAGCAGGTCATCGACGAGCCGGCTCATCCGCGCCGACTCGGCGTCGACCCGGCTGAGCGAGTGGCGCAGTTCCGGGTCGAGCTCGCCGTCGCGGCGCAGGGCCAGCTCGGTGTAGCCGCGGATGCCGGCCAGCGGTGTGCGCAGCTCATGGCTGGCGTCGGCGATGAACTGCCGCAGCCGCGCCTCGCTCGCCTGCCGGGTGCCGAGCGCCTGTTCCACGTGCCCGAGCATCCGGTTGAAGGCCTCGCCGAGCTGGCCGACCTCGGTCCGCGGGTCCGCGTCTGGCACCCGGTGCGGCAGCGTGACCTCTCCGGTCGCCAGCGGCAGTTCGGTGACCTCGGCCGCGGTCGCCGTCACCCGGCGCAGCGGGCGCAGCGAAAGCCGGACCCAGCCGGTCCCGGCCAGCCCGATGATCACCAGCGTGGCGCCGAAGACGATGATCTCGATGATCTCCAGCCGCTGGACGGTGGAATTCACGTTGTGCAGTGGCAGGCCCGTGACGTGAATGTCGCCGTCGCTGCCAGCCATGGCGACGAGCCGGTAGTCGCCGAGGGCAGCAAGGGCACACGAGTGCGGCTGGTTGTTCACCGGCAGATTCTGCAGCACGGTCACGTCCGCGGCGGCCATCGTCAGTGGCGCCAGGCCGGTGCCCGCATAGTTGAGGCACGCGTCGGTGAGCTGCCCCCCCTTGAGCCTGGCCACGAGCGTTCCGGCGGGCTCGCCGGCCGGCGGGCGGTTGTCAAAGCCAGGCCCGCCCGGGGCAGCTTGCGCGTTGCCATGACAGCCCTGGTGCTCCACGGCGGGGGAAAGGCCCTGAGCGGCACGGAGCTGCTGGTCAAGCTGCCCGACCAGAAACCCGCGGAGCGCGATCGTGGTCGCGATGCCCACGCCGACGCTGGCCAGGGTGAACAGGACGAGCAGGCCCGCGATCAGGCGCGCGCGCAGCGTCCGGCCGGCCAGCCATCGGGCCAGGACGGACCGCCGCGGCGCGGCACCGCCAGGGCCGCGGGGTTCCAGTGGACGGTCCCGGGGGGCGTCCCTCCGGGCTGGCACCTATCCGCCTGTGGGCTTCAGCACGTAGCCGACGCCGCGCACCGTCTGGATGAGGGGCTCACGGCCGGCGTCGATCTTCTTGCGCAGGTAAGAGATGTAGAGCTCGACCACGTGCGCCTGGCCGCCGAAATCGTAGTTCCATACCCGGTCAAGAATCTGGGCCTTGCTCAGCACCCGCCGCGGATTGCGCATCAGGTACCTGAGCAGTTCGAACTCGGTCGCGGTCAGCTCGATCAGCTCGCCGGCCCTGCGGACCTCGCGGGCGTCCTCGTCCATGGTCAGGTCGCCGACCACGAGCTCGCTGTCGCTCGCGGGCCTGGCCACGTCGGCCCGGCGGAGCAGGCCGCGCAGCCGGGCCAGCACCTCTTCCAGGCTGAACGGCTTCGTGACGTAGTCGTCGCCGCCGGCCGTGATGCCGGCGATCCGGTCCTCCACCGCGTCCCGTGCGGTCAGGAACAGCACGCACACCTTCGGGCTCGTGGCGCGCAGCCGGCGGAGCACCTCGAGCCCGTCGAAGTCGGGCAGCATGATGTCCAGGACGACGGCATCCGGATGGAAGTCCCTCGCCGTGCGGACGGCAGAGCTGCCGCCGCCCGCGGTGCGGACGTCCCAGCCCTCGTAGCGCAGGACGCTCGCGAGCACCTCGGCGAGGGTCGGCTCGTCGTCGACCACGAGCACCCTGATCGGGCTCCCGTCCGCACGCTGGAGACTGCGCGCCCGTGCGTGCGGATCCGCGGCTGTGTTCATGCCCAAAGCATTCCCCACCGGCCTGGCCGCGAGCTATGCGATTCTTCTGTGTTTCTTCTGAATCGGCTCATTCGCGGCCAGGCAGGCGCCCACAGCGGTGGCTGCGCTCCGGCGATCGGGGCACTTCAGCGGTCCCGTTCGAGCAGCAGCGCGAGCGCCGGGCAGTCAGTGACGGCGCGGCGGGCGAGTGGCTGCAGTCCCGGTGTCACCGGCTCGGGCGACACGATCGGGTAACCCCACTCGTCCAGGCTGACGCGCTCGGGAAGCAGTTCTGCGCACAGCCCGTGCCCGCTGCACGCGATCGGGTTGACCTTCAGGCGGACGCTCATCGACCTACCTCCAGTCCTGTGTGCGGACCGGCGCGGCCGCGACGACGGGCAGGAACGGCGCGCGGGCGCCGCCCGAACCCGCTGCCGCGCACCGCCCGCGGCGGTGCGCGGCGATCTCGCCGGCGAACACGGTCAGCGCGCTGCGGACGAAGCGGACGGTGCCGTCCGGGTGGTGGCACGCGCCGCGGCCGGTCACAAGGCCGGCCCATCGCTGCAGGTGTTCGAGCCAGCGGGGATCCGGGTTCGGGCCCGACAGGTGGGTGAGCGCGTCGGCGATGCGGGGCAGGCCGGACAGGCACGGGCCGCACTGGCCCGCGGATTCGGCCGCCAGGTAGCGCACCACGTTCGCGGTCTCTTCGAGACCGCACCGGTCGGCCGGCAGCGCGGCGAGCACGCCCGCGCCGAGCGCCGCACCCGCCGGGCGCAGCGCCGCGTTCGAGAGTGACAGCCGGGCGGCGTCCGCGGCGGCGATCCACGTACCGTGGTAGCCGCCGGTGAGCACCGCCTGCACCGGCGGGCCGCCGCGCCCGAGCAGATCGGCGATCGGCGTGCCGATCGCCACCTCGGCGACCTCGGTCAGGCCGCCCGCGTGGTGGCAGGTGGTGAGCATGCTCCCGGGCTCGCCCTGGGTCCCCACGCCGCGGAACCAGGCGGCTCCGTGGCGTGCGATCAGGGCCACGTGGGCGAGGGTCTCCACGTTCTGCACGAGCGTCGGCGCCCCGCCGACACCGCGCTCGAACGTGCGCGGCGGCTTGAACGTAGGCCGGGCGAGCCCACCGTCGATCCGGCTGGCCAGCGCTGATTCCTCGCCGGCCAGGAACCTCGGTGGACCGGAGACGACGCCGACGGCCACCCGGTCGCACCCGGCGGCGGAGCGCTCCGCGAGCGCGCGGCGCAGCCGCTCGTGCAGCCGGTCGTCGCAGTGCACGTACAGATACGCCCGGCGGGCCCCGACGGTTTCCGCGGCCAGTTGCAGCCCGTCGAGCACCAGGTGCGGCGCCAGCCAGAGCAGGTGCCTGTCCTTGCGGCTGGCGGGTTCTCCCTCGGCGCCGTTCGCGACGACGACCGGGCGCCGCCGGCCGCCCGCGACCGCGGTCATCTTCCTCGCGGCCGGGAACGCCGCGCCGCCGCGGCCGGTCAGGCCCGCGGCGGCGATCTCGGCTATGAGGCCGCCTCGGGTACCGTCACCGGAGCCGCGGTAGGGCAACTGACCGTGGGCCCGCACATGGCCGGCCAGGTCCTGTGGGGTGGCCGCGCCGCGGCGGGCCGGCAGCAGCCGCGGTAGCGCGGTGGCAGCGCCCGCGGCGCCGGTGCCCGCTCGCGGCAGGGTCATCGTGGCAGCGTCAGTCATCGCAGGGCACCTTCCGGTGGGAGCGTCGCGCCGGTTTCCTGTGCCGGGTACGGCCGCGCAGCCGTATGGGATCGGTCATTGTGTCCGCCGTAAGCGCGCGGTCCGGCCTCGACCGGCGGGTGTCGGGCGGCGTGGGTACTGGCGAGGCGGTAGCTGACGGCGGCGGCCGCGCCGAGCACGCAGGCGGCGGTCAGCGCGAGCAGGCCCCCCGACTGCAGGTCG
>DATFVJ010000295.1:0-5831 GCA_035260365.1 Streptosporangiaceae bacterium | reverse complement strand
CGCCATTCGGCTACCACTGGTTACCGGTAACCACCCCGCCGTAACCAGCCAGCCCGGACATCAGCGGACCAGATAGTCGAACTCGCCCGTCTTGACCCCCTGGATGAACGCGCTGATCTCCGCCGGGGTGTAGATCAGCGCGGGACCGCCGCAGTGGCGCGAATTGCGGACGGCGATCGCCCCGTCAGGCAGTTCGGCCACCTCCACGCAGCTCCCGTTCGGGTTGCTGTAGTCGCTCTTACGCCAGCTGATGCCCACAAGCTCGGAGGCGGGCATGCCGTTGTAGGCCTGCACCGTCGGCTTTCTCACCCTGATTCCTCCTATCCGCTCGGGCCGCGCCCGAGTGCGCACACGCCAGGTTCGATCCACTGGCAGCGAACCTCATCGGATGGCGAGTGATACGCGGCAGCGACGCAGCCTCCGCGGCGTCACTGCCGTATCCACCCCCGCCACACCTGTGCCTGGTGCCCGCTGCCGCTCGTAGCACGATAACGTGTGCACGTGCATATGTTCTGTTCAATTGCACGTTCTCGCAAATGTTCACGCAGCTGTGCTTGCGCCTGCACGCCCGCCACAGGAGGATGGTCCCTGCGGGCTACCAAGCGACTCTGCGGAGATCCCGAGCCAGAAATCCCGCCACCCGCGTGGACCCGCGATCGCGATGGCACGCCTGCTCGGGCACAGGGACCTCCACTGTCCATCTAGTTGACCTGACCGCGGAAGGCCGCCATGCGGAATCTCAGCGACAACGACCGGCGAGCGCTCAGCCTCGCTGATCACCTGCAAAAAGCAGTGGAGCAGTGGCTCAGCCGCCGCGGGGTCGACGAGTCCTGCACGGTTTCCCCCTTCGTAGATCCAGCGGGGCAACCGGCCGTGCTCATCAAGATGAACGCCGAGGTGGCCTGCGCCATGATCGACAGCCTCAACGAACAGCACAGCCCATCCGCGAAGCAGCCAGATTCCTGGATCACCCCCGGATACCTCCCCCAGCCCTGACACCCACCTGCCGGGTTCGGGACCCCGGTCGCCGACCACCCCCTGGGCAGCCGGGCGCAACGGCCGGCCTATCCCGAGGGTAAGGAAAGCACTTCCCACCCCAACGGTGCCCATACCCGGACAAACCACGCGGGAGAATGACGTTTTCGGATGGGAAGTCGCTGGGGGCGGGGTGATGGCTCCCGGCCGCGCGTGGGTTCGGCGCATCCGACGCCCGTGGGTTCGGCGCCTCCGACGCGAGTGGGTGCGTCCCTTCTGACCCAGGGGCAAGAGTGGTCACGTTGGTGACCCGTCGATGTCTAATACTTTGATTTCTAAGACTTAGGCGTCTATGCTTTTGGGCTATGAGGCCGCCCCTCGACTCTTGGCGAAGGAGACTTAGATGACTGAGCCAATCGACTCGTTCCTGTCTGCGTGGACCAGCGCCGAGCGCGCGGGGGACACCGAGACGCTCGACACGCTCCTCACCGATGACTTCTACGGGGTGGG
Organism: Streptosporangiaceae bacterium; assembly: GCA_035260365.1. GTDB lineage: Bacteria > Actinomycetota > Actinomycetes > Streptosporangiales > Streptosporangiaceae > DATFVJ01. The sequence continues at coordinate 4,346 of DATFVJ010000295.1, read as the reverse complement.
ACCCCTCGGGTTCATCCTCCCCCGGCCCGCGTGGCTGGCCCGCCACCGCGGCGGCCTCGCCTACGAGAGCTTCGACCTCGACGAGGTCCAGACCCGACGCCACGGCGAGGTCGCGATCGTCACCGCGCGCAACAACACCCGCGGCACGTACCAGGGTCACCCCATCCCAGAAGCCGTGCGCGCCACGCTCGTCATCGCTGGCGACACGGGCAGCACGCGGCTCGCCGCCATCCACATGAGCTTCATCGCCGGCACCCGTGGCGCACCACCCCTCCCGGGCGCCGCCGGCCCGCCAAGCGGAAGCGAGCACCGGTGACAGCGACCACCGGCGACGCGGTCACGCCACCCGCCGCCAGCGCAGCGCGCCGGCCGTCCAGCGCGCGACGGCCTTGTTCCCGCTGATCACCTTGACCTCCCTCAGCTGGCCGCTCTGAGGCCGGCCTGAGGGCCGGCTCTGAACGCGCGCACCACTGCCGGGCACCGGGCCGAGCCCTGCTGCCCGCGCCCGTGCCCATCTCGCAGCGATAACAAGGTGGGTACATGCCGGTGGCGGCGAAATCGGCGTCGGTAGAGTGGCACACACGATCCGTTGAATTTCGCGTGATGTGCACCAAAGGTGACGCCCGTCGCTGTGGAGTGCAGGTATGGACGGTAGCGCGGACCGGCCGGCCGTGGTGCCGCCCAAGGCCGGTGCCGGGAACCCCACGGACGGCAATCCCCCGCTGGTCGGGCGGCACGACGCGCTGCGCACGTTCGGGCAGGCGCTCGACGCGGCGAGCCGCGGCGTGTTCCAGTTCCTCAGCCTGGTCGGTGAGCCGGGTGCGGGCAAGACGCGGCTGCTTGGCGAGCTGGCCGCCGCCGCGGCGCGCGGCTATCGGGATCTCATCGCGCTGTGGGGCCGCGCGGCCGAGTTCGAGCAGGAGATGCCGTTCGGCGTCGTGGTCGACGCGCTCGACGACCATGTCGAGGACCGCGGGCCTGACCTGCTCGACCGGCTCGGCGCGGAAACGGCCCGGCTGCTCGCCTCCGTGCTCCCATCGGTCCGCGCCGCGGCGTCGCCCGGGCCCGGCGATGCGCCCGCGGCAGCGGGCACCCGGCGCGATCTGACCGGCCGTTACCGCCTGTACCGCGGTGTCCGGCGGCTGCTCGACGAGCTGGCCCGGCCGCACGGCCTGGTGCTGATTCTTGACGACGTGCACTGGGCCGACGACGCCTCCATCGAGCTGCTCGACCATCTGGTCCGTCATCCGCCGTCCGGCACGGTGCTCGTGGCCATCGCCTATCGTCCGGCCCAGGCCTCGCCGCGGCTGGCCGCGCTGCTCGCCGACGCCGGCGGCCGCCAGGTGCCCGTGGGCCCGCTGACCCTCGCGGAAGCGGGGGAGCTTCTCGGCCCGCAGATGAGCCGGCCACGCTGCCAGGCGCTGCACGAGGCCAGCGGCGGCAACCCGTTCTACCTGCAAGCGCTGGCCCGGATGGATCAGGGCGGCGAGGTCGCCGGCGGCACCGGCGAGGCGCTGCCGCCCGCGGTGCGGGCCGCGCTGCAGCTCGAGCTGACCGGCCTGTCACCGGACGCGCTGCTGGTGGCGCAGGCCGCGGCGGTGGCCGCGGACGAGTTCGAACCGGCCCTGGCCGCGGTGGCCGCCGAAGTGACCGAGGACACCGCGCTCGCCGCGCTCAACGAGATGGCCGCGCGTGACATCGTCCGGTCGGCGTCGGCGGGGCGGCTGCGGTTCCGGCACCCGCTGGTCCGCCGCGCCACCTACGACTTCGCCGCGGCGGGCTGGCGGCTCGGCGCGCACGCCAGGATCGCCGCGCACCTCGCTCGCGTCGGCGCGCCCGCGGCGCTGCGCGCGCACCACGTGGAGCGGTCGGCGCCGTTCGGTGACCGGGCGGCCGTCGCCACCTTGCTCGAGGCGGCCCGCGCGGTGTCGGCGCAGGCACCCGCCACCGCGGCGCACTGGCTGGAGGTGGCGCTGGCGCTGATGCCAGACGAGACCGCGGGCGCAGCCGGGCCGGCCGGCCCTGACCGGCACGTGGAACTGCTGCTCGAGGTGGCCAGGCTGCGGGCGGTGAGCGGCCAGCTCACGGAGGGCCGTGAGGCGGCACGGGAGGTGCTGCGGCGCCTTCCGCTCGGCGATCACGCCCGGCGGGCACAGGCGGCCCGGTTCTGCGCGCTGATGGAGCGCCAGCTCGACCGACCGCACGAGGCGCGCGCCGTCCTCCTCGCCGAGCTGCGCCGGATTCCCGATCCGCAGTCCGCGACGGCCGTGCCGTTGCGGACCCGGCTGGTGGCCGAGAGCCTGATGCGCGGCGACATCCGGGCCGCGCAGGCGGTTCTCGATCTCATGCCGGAAGGCGCCGGCGTCGTCGAGCCCGCCGTCGCGGTCGCGATCGCGGCGCTGCGGCCGCTGCCCGCCTACGCGTCGGGGCGGATCGACGACGCGGCACGCTACATCGAGGCGGCTGACCAGTTGCTCGCCGCCGCGCCCGACGATCATCTCGCCGAGTGGCTGGACGCCATCGCCTGGCTGTGCTGGACGGAGACCGTGGTGGGCAGGCACCGCAGCGCGCTCGCGCACTTCGACCGGGCGGTCGCCGTGGCCCGCGGCACCGGGCAGAGCTACATCATCAGCAACCTGCTCGCGGGGCAGGCTCAGGTGCTGACCATGCTCGGCCGGCTGGCGGAGGCGGCGGCCGCGGCGGAGGAGGCCGCCGAGGTGGCGCGCCTGCTCGGCTCGGGTTCGCAGCTTGTCTTCGCGCTCACCCAGCAGTGCCTGGCGGCGAGCTGGTCCGGTGGCGCGGAGACCGCCCTGCGGCTGGGCGAGCAGGCGGTGCAGACCGGCACGGACAGCCGGGAATGGGCCGGTGCGCTCGCGCGGTACGCGCGGGCGATCGCGCTGATCAACGCGGGCCGCCGCGACGAGGGCGCCGCCACGATGCGGGAGGCCTGCGACGACTTCAACCGGCCCACGCTCGATCAGCGCAGCCTGCTGTCGGCCTGCGAGCTCATGGCCTATGTGGAGGCGGCCGGCGGGCGGCCCGAGCAGGCCAGCATGTGGGCCGGCCGTGCCGCCAAGGTCGCGCGCCCCAGCCTGGAGGTCAACGTCGCGTTCGCGGCGCTGGCCCGCGCGCACGCGCTGCGCGGCCCCGACCCGGCGGCGGCGGTCGCGGCGGCCCGCCAGGCCACGCAGATCTTTGCCGACGCCGGCCTGCTGATCGACGCGGGCCGGGCCGGCCTGTGCGCGGGCCTGGCCTGTGCGGCCGCGGGCGAGCGCGACCAAGCGCTCACCGAATTTCGCGCGGCCGCCCGCACCTTCGCCGCGTGCGGCGCCCACTCCCTGCACGCCGCCACCGTCCGCGAGCAGCGCCGGCTCGGCGCCCGCGTACCCGCACCGGGCCCGGCGAGCCGGACCGCCGACCCGGACGGCCTCAGCCCGCGCGAACTCGACGTGGTCAGGCTCGTCGCCGAGGGCCGCACCAACCAGCAGATCGCCGATGCGCTGTTCGTCAGCGTCCGGACGGTGGAAACCCACCTGGCCCACGTCTTCGCCAAGCTCGGCGTCACCTCGCGGACCGGCATCGTGAACGCGATCAGCCAGCGCTCGTAGCCCCAGATCGCCGGCCCGGCGCAAGGGGCCCGGCGCAGGGGGCCCGGCGCAGGGGGCCCGGCGCAGGGGGCCCCAGCCCGGCGGCCGCGAAGTCAGGGTTTACCACGATGCGGCGCGCCCGGCGCGGCCTGCATCGTGATAGCAGGCAGCGGCGCTTGAGGACGCTGGCAGACGCGCGCGAAGAAGGGAGGACGGATGACGAGCCGCATCCCCCGATACACCCTCGACGGCGTGACGGACGCCGAGGTGTCCGTGCACCCCTTCGCGACCGAGGACGGCCTCGGGCTGAACCTGACACGGTTCCACCGCGCCGACCGCGGCGACGTCGTCCTCGTGGTGCACGGCATGACGTCCTCGAGTGACCTGTTCATCATGCCCGAGCACCGCAACCTGGTGACCTACCTGCTCGACAACGGGTTCACCGACGTCTGGACGGTCGACTTCCGGATGAGCAACCGCTTTCCCTACGACACCGAGACCCACCGGTACACCCTGGACGACATCGCCGACTACGATCATCCGGCCGCGCTGCGCGAGATACGCAGGCACGTCGGGACCAGCCGCGTGCACGTCGTGGCGCACTGCCTCGGCTCGCTGTCGTTCATGATGAGCCTGTTCGGCGGCAAGGTGACCGGCGTGGCCAGCGTGATATGCAACAGCGTCGCGCTGACCCCGCGGGTGCCGGCCTGGTCGCGGCTGAAGCTGAGCTACGGGCCGCCGCTGTTCGAGTACCTCTTC
>DATFVJ010000294.1:0-15450 GCA_035260365.1 Streptosporangiaceae bacterium | reverse complement strand
GCCTTGGCGCGCCCCGCCGGGGTGTCCGGCCGCGGCAGTGGCTGCTGCGGTATGCCCCGGCCGTTGGACGCCGCGCCCGCGATGACGGGCACCTCGGTCGGCCCGCGCCGGACGCTGGTGCTGTCCACCACGTCGGCGACGATGCAGGTGATGTTGTCGGGGCCGCCGCCGCGGTTGGCGAGCTCGATGAGCTGGATCACGGCCTGGTCGGGTTCTGTGACCGTGCTGAGCGTGCGGTGCAGCGTCTCCGCGCTCACCACCCCGGACAGCCCGTCGGAGCAGAGCAGATAGCGGTCACCGAGCTTGGCCTCACGCAGTGACACGTCAGGTTCCGCCTCGCTCCGGCCGTCGAGCGCGCGGAGAATGAGCGATCGCTGCGGGTGGGTCGCGGCCTCGTCCGGGCTGATGCGGCCCTCGTCCTGCAGCCGTTGCACGAGCGTGTGGTCGTGGGTGATCTGGTAAAGCTCGCCGTCGCGGAGCAGGTAGGCGCGCGAGTCACCGATATGGCACAGTGCGACGCGCGGCGGCGACCACAGCATCGCGGTGAGCGTGGTGCCCATTCCGTCAAGCGCGGGGTTGGCGATGACCATCTCGTGCAGCGTGGTGTTGGCGGCGCGTACCGCCCGGCCCAGGGCGTCGGTGAGGTCGGTGCCTGGCACGTCGTCGTCGAGATGCGCGAGCGCGGAGATGGCTACCGCGCTCGCCACCTCACCGGCGGCGTGACCGCCCATCCCGTCGGCGACCGCGAGCACGTGGGGGCTCGCGTACGCCGAATCTTCGTTTCCCTCCCGGAGGAGTCCGACGTCAGAGCGGACCGCGTATCGGAGTGCAAGTGTCATCTGCGCAGTTCCAGAACCGTCTTGCCGATGCGGATCGGCACGCCGACCGGCACGGGTGTCGGCCGGGTTACCTTCTGACGGTCGAGGTAGGTTCCGTTGGTCGAACCGAGATCTTCAACGATCCACTGGCCGTCTTGTGGGAATAGCCGGGCATGTCGGCTCGAAGCGTAGTCATCGTTGAGCACCAGCGTGGCGTCATTGGCCCGACCGAGTGTGATCTGTTGATCGTTGAGGCCGATTGTGGTGCCCGCGAGGGGGCCCTGCGTCACCACGACGTGCCCTGGCACCCCGCGCCTGCCTCGCGCCTGCTTGGGTGGCCGCTGATTTTGCTGCCGCCCGCGGGCCGCTCTCCTCGAGGCCCCCGACTGGCCGAACATGTCGGTCCGCACCACGCCCACCGCGGCGATCACGAACAGCCAGAGGACGGCCAGGAACGCCAGCCGGATGAGGGTGAGGGTCAGCTCGTTCATCGGGCGATGCATCCTTGAGTTGGTCGGGCGCGTTGGTCGGCGTCTTGTCGGGCTTGCTGATCTGCGTGCCGGTCGGGAGTGCTGGTCGGGAGTGCTGGGTCGGCGTGCGGGTCGGGCGTCAGTCTGGTTGGGTGCTATCTGAATTATGGGCGAAGGTCCCGTTGGGATCCTGAGCGTAGGCGAACACGTCAATGCGGTGGGTCGGTACGGAATGTCAGCGTGGTCCGGCCGATCGTCACGCGCGAGCCATCGGTCAATGATGCGCGCCTGATCGGCTGCCCGTTGACGAAAGTACCGTTCGTTGACCCCAGGTCGACCACGACCACGTCGCCGTCTTCGACCCGAAGCTCCGCGTGGTGCCGCGACACACCAGGGTCTACCAGCCGCAGGTCGCAGTCGGTACCCCGGCCGAGCAGCGTGACCGGGGTGGCAAGTTCATAGGTCCGCTGGTCGCCGGCGCCCCCGGCGCCGTCCACGGAAACGCCGCCCCCCGACACCACCAGCCGTGGATGGCCGGCGAAACCGCCGTGCGCCCTCGGCACGTCGGTGACCGGCTGGCGGATCTCCCCGCCCTCCACGGTGGAGCCGCGGATCACTCCGGAACGGATCCTGAACGTCCCCGTCGTCAGCTCGGGCACGCCCTGGAAGCGCATCCGGACCGGCCCGACAAATGAGTACCCCTGCTCCTTCGCGTAGTCACGCGCCAAGTTGGCGAGCTCGACGCCAAGGCTCCCGGCGTACACCGCAAGCCGCTCATTGTCGGTCTCGGCCAGCTCCACGACGAAGTCGTTCGGCACCAGGGTCCGGCCCTGCGCGACGATGGCCGCGCGGTCGTCCATCTCACGCTGGACCGCGCTGGCGATCTCGACAGGTTGCAGCTCAGACTTGAAGGCCCGCGCGAATGCGCCCTCGACCAAGCCTTCAAGGCGGCGCTCGAAGCGCTGCAGTACTCCCAACGAGGCACCTCCCTCCCCTCTACGCCTACGATCGTATCGGCGCAGTGGCATGCTGCGGCGACGTGCTAATCTAGCTCACTGCCCAGGGCGGGTGGCGGAATGGCAGACGCGCACGGTTCAGGTCCGTGTGTCCGCAAGGACGTGAGGGTTCAAATCCCTCCTCGCCCACGCATTGTTCCTGGTTTGCGAACCCGGGGTAACCACGGGGACCTGCTTTACCCGTGAAACCCGCCTCATGCCGCCGCACGGTGGCGAAGCTCCGGACGCGTGGCACCGTCTGTAGCAAGACGCTAACAATTTCCGTAACGGCTGCCGCGGATGCGGGCAGCCGCGGGGCGGTTGCTCTGCTCCGTGCTCCATGCCGCCCAACGGGCCATCGCGGGCCGGGGAACAGCCCAAGATCCGCAACTGTGTCAATCTGCCTGCGCTATGTGCGGGCAGGTTTCCACAGAAACGGATCATGAGCGCGGGCGGGGCCGGTGGAGCGTGGATGGCGCCGTGCGGGCGGTTGAGACTGCCCGATGGGGATCGCCGGCGCGGCACACCACACATCCCGATGTCAGTGATCATGGGATCAGGCGCCGACCATGTTGTAGCCGCCATCGGCGATCATGAATCCGCCCGTCATGTGGAACGCGTCGTCGCTCGCGAGGAAGAGCCGATGTTGACGATCGCGCCCGTCGCCCTGATCGAGCATCCTGGAGCCGAACTCGTGCGTGCAGAGCATGGTGCCCTTGACGTCGACCGCGAGCACGTGGTCGATCGACTCTTCGGTTATGTCACGCCATGACATCTGCTCACGCGCCACGTCCCCGACGTTGTTGACGGCCACGTCCAGCCGGCCGAGCGGCTCCCAGACCTTGGTCGGCCAGCGCGGCGGTGGATATGGCCGGCCGCGTCCTGCACACTCTTATACATGCCTGAACTGCCCGAGGTGGAGGCGCTCGCCGTGTTCCTGCGCGAGCGCGCGGTCGGGCACGCCATCGTCCGCGCGAATGTGGCGGCGATCTCGGTGCTGAAGACCTACGATCCGCCGCTGAGCGCGCTGGCCGGCCTGCCCATCAGCGGGGTGGGCCGGCACGGCAAGTTCCTCGATATCTCCTGCGGCGGTGACGCTGACGGCGGCAACGGCGCCGCGCGGCCGCTGCACCTGATCACCCACCTGGCCCGGGCGGGCTGGTTGCGCTGGCGCGACAACCAGACGGCCGAGCCGCCGCGCCCGGGCAAGAGCCCGCTGGCGTTGCGCGTGCTGCTCGACGACGGATCGGGATTCGACCTGACCGAGGCCGGGACCCAGAAGCGGCTCGCGGTGTACCTGGTCCGCGACCCCGCCGAGGTGCCGGGCATCGCCGCGCTCGGGCCGGATCCGCTGGCTCCCGGTTTCGACGTCGCCGCGCTTGCCGCGCTGCTCGCCGGGCGCAGGACCCAGATCAAGGGGCTGCTGCGCGACCAGAGCGTCATCGCCGGCATCGGCAACGCCTACTCCGACGAGGTGCTGCACGCCGCGAAGATGTCACCGTTCAAGCTCGCGGCGGGCTTCACCGCGGACGAGGTGGCCACGCTGCACGCCGCGATCGTCACCACGCTGCGCGGCGCGATCGACCGGTCGGCGGGCCTGGCGGCAGGAGATCTGAAGGCAGAAAAGAAGACCGGCCTTCGCGTGCACGGGCGCGCGGGGCAGCCCTGCGCGGTCTGCGGTGACACGATCAAGGAGGTGTCGTTCGCCGATTCCGCGCTGCAGTACTGCCCGACCTGCCAGACCGGCGGCAAGCCGCTGGCCGATCGCCGCCTCTCGCGGCTGCTGAAATGACAGATCCAGCCCGCTACCGCATGGCCGCCGGGCTCGCGTAGGGCCCGAAGACGGGTGCGATCCTGTTCCAGCGTGCCGTCTGGCAGCCGTCGACCCTGGAGAACGTGGCGTTGACCCGCTTGCCGTGCCAGGTGCCCACGATCGTCGCGGCCTGCGGGCCACCATAGATCATCGAGCACATAACGCCGCGTCTGACCGGCCCGAACGGATCGCGGACCCGGGCGAGCGCGGCGCATGCGGCGGCCGGATGCGGGAGGGTTCCCCCGGCCGGGCCGCAGGTGAGCGTCCAGCGCTGCGCGCCGGCTTGCGGGCGTGGCCGGACCGCTATCGTCAGCGAGACCGGGGGATGCGCAGGGCTCGCGGTCGTTGCCCCGGTCGCCTGCTGCGAGCCACACCCCGTGGTGAGCGTGAGCACGGTCACCACGGCGGCGAGGATGCCAGCCGATGTCGTGCGGATCTGCATGCCGGTTGGACGCCGGCCGGCCGGCGCTGGTTCCGCCCGGTTCGCCGCCGCTTGCCGCGGCTCGCTGCTGCTCGCCGGGTGGGCTCGATGGCTGGCCACGGCGTTCTCTTCGGCTAGGCACCGCCGGCCGGCCACGCACGATGGCAACATGGCGGTCGTGGTGACACATCGCGGCGAGGTGCGGTCCCGGGTGGATGCGATCGCACGCGGGGTCGTCGAGTGTGCCGCCGATGCGATCATCGCCTTCGACACCGACCGCACCGTGCTGCTGTGGAATCCCGCGGCCGAGCGGATGTTCGGCTGGGCCGCCACCGAGGTGACGGGCCGTGATCCGCAGATCATCCCGGAGGAACTGAAGGCCGAGCACAACGGCGTGCTCGAACGGGTCAGGGGCGGCGGCCAGATCTCGTTCGCGACCCGTCGCATCCGCCGCGACGGTGGCCTGCTCGATGTGCGCATCGACACCAGCGCGCTGCGGGACACCGGTGGCGAGGTGATCGGCTGGGTGAACGTCTGCCATCGCGTGGGCCAGGACGACGCGGCCAGGCATCACGCGGCGCAGCGCGCCCGCGTCGTGCGCCGGCTCGGTGACGTGGTGGCCGACATGAACGCGCAGCGCGACCTGGAGTCGGTGCTCGACCGCATCGCCGCCAGCCTGCGGGAGCTCACCAGCGCGGACGCCGGCGGATTCGTCCTCATCGAGGGTGGTGAGCTCCGGCTCGTGAGCATGGACGGGCTGCCGGGAACGCTGCGCGGCAGCACGGCACGGCTGCCGGACAGCCTGGTCGGCGAGCTGATGCGCAGCGGCAAGACGGTGCTGATGGCGACCGGGGAGACCGGCCGGTTCGACGACATGATCTGGTCCGCGCTGCCGGGACTGCACACGATCGCGATCGGGCTTTCCTACGTGGGCGGCAGGCCCTACGGAGCGCTCTACGCGCTCTACAGCAGGCGCAAGGTGGGGCACATCGAGCTCGAACTGCTCGAACTGCTCGCCGGTCACGCCGGTGTCGCGCTCGGCAACGCGATGGCGTTCGAGGAGGTCGTCAGGCAGCGGGCGCACGAGCGCGCGGTGATCGACGCGAGCGCGGACGGCATCGCCGTGCTCGACTCCGGCGGGCTGGTCAGGCAGTGGAACCCGGCCGCGCACCGGCTCACCGAGGTGTCCGCGGAGGACGTGACGGGCAGGCCACCGCCGTTCCCGCTGCCCGCGCCCGGTTCGAAGCTGACGCACAAGCTCGCGAGCGGGCGGTGGCTCGACGTGCTTTGCACGGGCCTGGCCGGCGGCGACGAGCGGGTGCTCGACTTTCGCGACGTCACGGCGGCGAAGGAACTGGAGGAGGCGAAGGATCTCTTCCTCGCGACCGCGAGCCACGAACTGCGCACGCCGATCACCGTGGTGCGGGGTTTCGCGAGCACGCTTGCGAGCCGGTGGGAGAAGCTGACCGACGCGGACAGGCGCAGCGCCGCAGCGACCATCGCCGAGCGCGCGGGATCGCTCGGCCGTCTGGTCGAACAGCTGCTGCTTGGTTCGCGCGCGGGCGCGGACGAGCTGACGGTAACCAACGGCCCGTTCGACCTGGGCGCCCTGCTGCGCGGCGCCGCGGTCGCGTTCCGGCCACTGTCCGACAAGCACACGCTGCTCGCGGACATCCCCGCGGACCTGCCGGCGGCCTTCGGTGACGCGATGGCTACCGACATCGTCGTCGGCCAGCTGCTCGAGAACGCTTTCAAGTACTCACCCTCGGGCGGCACCGTTACGATCCGCGCCCGGGTCGTGGCCGACCGGATCGATGTCACCGTGGAAGACGAGGGCATCGGCATCTCGCCGGGCGATCACGAGCGGATCTTCGAGCGGTTCGTCCAGGGTGAGGCGGGTGACCGGCGCCGTTTCGGCGGGATCGGCCTTGGCCTCTACATCGTCCGCAGGCTCGCCCGGGCGCAGGGCGCCGACGTGCAGGCGCGGTCACGGCCGGGCGGCGGCACGATCATGTGGCTGCGCCTGCGGCGTGCGGACGGTCACGGCGCCGTGCTGTCCCGGGAGGACGGCCCCCCGGGATAATCCCCCCCGCAGCGGTGCACCGCGGGGGCGCCCCGCTCAGCCCCCGCTGACCGGGGTGCGCTCGCGCCGCTCGCCGCCCGCGGCGGCCAGGTAGGCGTCGATCACGCCGGGCACGTCGTCACCGTCCATTACGATCTTGCCCTTTTCGAGCCAGATCACCCGGTTGCAGGTCTCCTCGATCTCGTTGAGGTTGTGCGCGACGAGGAACACCGTGCCCGCCTCCTTGCGGAGGTCTTCGATCCGCTGGTGGCTCTTCCGCCGGAACTCGGCATCGCCGGTGGCCAGCGCTTCGTCGATGAGCAGGACGTCGTGGCTCTTGGCCGAGGCGATGGCGAAGCGCAGCCGCGACCCCATGCCGGTCGAGTACGCGCGCATCGGCAGATCGATGAACTCCCCGACCCCGGAGAAGTCGACCACCTCCTGGTAGCGCTCCTTGACCTCCTGCCGGGTCATGCCCATGGCCAGACAGCCGAGCACGACGTTCCGCTCACCGGTGAGGTCGTCCATCAGCGCGGCGTTCACGCCGAGCAGTGATGCTTCGCCCGTGGTGTAGACGGCGCCCTGTTCGGCGGGCAGCAGCCCGGCGATCGCGCGCAGCAGCGTCGACTTGCCCGACCCGTTCCGCCCGATGACGCCGATCGCGTCGCCGCGATAGGCCACGAACGACATACCGCGGATCGCGTGCACCTCGCGGATGGACGGGCGGCGCTGACGGCGCACCATGCGCAGCAGTGCGGTCGCCGCGGTTCCCTTGTCACCGCCCGCGCCGTAGACGCGGTACACGATGTGCAGGTCGTCTACGATCACCATCGGATCAGCCACGGCCGTACACCGCCTCCGCGTGCCAGAAGAACAGGAAACCTATCACCAGCGCCGCCACGGCCCAGCCAGCCCCGAGCATCCACAGGTCCGCGCTCGAGCCGAGCGGCGGCGGATGGCAGTACGCCGACCAGTACGGCTGGGCCGTCGGGTGTCTGCCGTACCACAGGCACTTCGCGTAGTTGTAGGGCATGGTGCCGGGATTGCTCAGCCGCTGGGACTGCAGCAGCGCGTTCCTGACGAGATCGATGTAGACCGCGGCCGGGTTCGCCTGCAGCACCGCCTGCAGCGTGTGGTGGCCGTTGAGCCTGGACAGCGTGCGCAGGCTGAAGATGACGCCGGACAGGTACATCCAGGTCCGCAGCAGGAACGGCAGCAACTGGCTGAAGTCGGCCACCCCGGCGCCGACGCGCGCGATGATCATCCCGGCGCCGACGTTGAACACCGCCTGGAGCGCAAGCGCCGGGATGATCAGCAGCCAGTACCAGGTGACGGGCTCGCCGCTGATCAGCACGATGGCGAAAAGCACGAGCATGGAAAGCAGCAGCTGCTGCAGCTCCACCACCACGTAGGCGAGCGGCAGACAGGCGCGCGGGAAGCGCAGCGCGCGGATCAGCGAGAGATGGTCGTTGACGACCCGCGAGGCGATGAGGAACGACCGCTGCGTGAAGGTGAAGATGAAGACCCCGGTGACCAGGAACGCGAGGAAGTTCGGCACACCGCGGCTAGTGCCGAGCAGCACGCCGAAGATCAGGAAGTAGACGGCCGCGTTGAGCAGCGGGGTCAGCACCTGCCAGAGCTGACCAAGTCTGGCGTCGGTGTACATCGCGACGTTGCGAGCCGTCGCGAAGGTCAGGATGAAATGCCTTCGCTGCCAGATCTGGCGGATGTAGGCGCGCAGCGGCGGCCGCTGCGCGCTCGGCCGCAGACCGTGCTCCGCGGCGAGCTCATTGAGCGGCCCAGCGGGCAGCGCGGCCACGCCGCCGGCCGGCGGCGTGGCACCGGACAGCGTGCCCGGGCCGCTCAGGCTGCCCGGGCCGCTGATGCGCCCGCTTCCGCTCATGTCGCCGAGCCTATTTCCCGCCGGACGCCGGGCGGGACGTAACCCCGTTGCCCGCGGCGCGGGTTCGTCACCGGATGCCTCATCACCTTATGACTACAGTTGTAGGAGGCAACTATCGAACCCAAACGGTATATCGTGAGAGTTGCACCGTACAACTGTGCCGGTTCTGACGGCATACGGCCCGATCAGAGGCCCAGGTCCGCAGGCCCGGATCAGAGAGCCCAGGTCAAAGGGTGGAGTTGGGAAGGGCTGTGCAGGAGATCGCGCTCGGCGGGCCGCTGGAAGAACTCCTCGGGCGGCTGCTCAGGGTCGCGGGCCCAGCTGAGCGGGCGGCTGAGCGCGCGGGCGAGCGGGCGGACCAGGAGCCGGGGCCGCAGGTATCGCCGTCCGAGGGGCGCGCGCTGTTCGAGCTGCTCGCCGCGTGTGGCATCGCGCAGGGCGAACTGGCCAGCCTGCTCGGGCTCGAGAAGAGCACGATCAGCAGGCTGGCCGCCGGGCTCGAGCGCAAAGGCTGGATCAGGCGCGGGCGCGACGCGGCGAACCAGCGCTACGTCCGGCTCCATCTCACCCCGGAGGGCCGCGCCGTGGCCGCGCGCGTGTGGCGAGGCTGGCAGGAGCGCCAGGCCAGAATTCTGGGCGCGCTGAGCGAGGAGGAACGGGCCGGCCTGAGCGTCGGCCTCGGCGGGCTCATCCGCGCACTCGCCGCGGAGGGCCTGCTCGGTGATGCCGCAAGGGACGCCGAACACATCGCGTGAACGGCCCGCGGGCCTGGGTGCGACGCCTGCCGGGCGCCCGCGGCCCGGCGGCGCGCAGTCCAGGCCGCCGGGGTTTCCACGCGCGTTCCAGGCCGGCCGACGTTTGTTACATCCTCGCTAACCGCTCATCTGCCGGTGCAGCGCCCATTTCCATACCATCCACACCGCCCGGTTTCCGATCCGGTTCTGCGGGGCATTTCCGCTCGTACCAGATCCGGGTGGATCTCGAGGTCCTGGCTGGCGACGGCTGCGGTCGGACGGAGGTGAGCGCGTCGAGCACGGTTCTGCTCCCCTACGCGCCCGCCAGCGTCGCGGTCGCACGCCGCCGCCTGACCACCGAACTGCTTGGCGCCGGGATCCGCGAGCCTGCCGCCCACGACGCGGCCTTGGTCATGAGTGAGCTGCTGAGCAACGCACTCCGGCATGCGAATCCGCTGCCGGACGGGCACGTGCGGGTCGGATGGCGCCTCGACGCCGACATGCTGGAGGTCACCGTCAGCGACGGCGGCGCCGTTACCCGGCCGCACGCGTCGCGGGCCTCGCTCTCCTCGCTCGGCGGCCGGGGCCTTTCCATCGTGACCCATCTGACCTGGCAATGGGGGGTGCGCACCGAGGACGGCGGCTGCACCACGGTCTGGGCGGTACTGCCGGTCCAGCCGGTCAACGGCCGCGGGCCTGGCAACATCCGGGGGGTGACGCAACGTCAAAGTGGTGATACTCACGGTGACGCGCTCACGTGCCAAAGTGACGGATCCGGGGGTGACCGTGAGCCACACCCACGGCGTGGACAGCGAGGTCGGCCGGCTCGGCACGGTCCTGCTGCACCGTCCGGGCACGGAGCTGCGGCGGATAACCCCACGGCATAGCGCCAAGCTCCTTTTCGACACCATTCCCTGGGTCGGGCGGGCACAGCAGGAGCACGATGCCCTGGCCACGGCGCTGCGGCAGGCCGGCGCCGAGGTCCGTTACCTCACCGAACTGCTGCCCGCGACGGACCCCACGGCACCGGGCGGCCGCGTGACGTGACGGCGGGTGATTCGGCGCAGACGGGCAAACCGCACACTCAGCGTAACCATCTGGCCCCTGAGCATGGCGCACCGGTAAGGTGCCGCACGTGGAGCTTAAGGTCTGGAGCCAATCTCAGGACGATCAAGCGATCGTTACCGTATCGGGTGAAATCGACCTGTACACCGCGCCGCGGCTGCAGGGCGAGCTCGCCGCCGTGCTCGACGGTGGGCGCCCGGTCCGGATCGTGGTCGACATATCGGGGGTCGAGTTCTGCGACTCCACCGGCATGAACGTCCTGTTGTCGGCGATGAAGCGGGCACGCGAACACGGGGGCGGGCTCGAGCTGGCCCGCCCGCGTCCGGCCGTGCGCAAGATCTTGCAGGTAACCGGTCTCGACTCGGTTTTCACGGTCGTGGACGCCGCCGCCGACACGGCCGCCGCTGGGGAGGGCGCCGCTACCGGCTAGGGACGCCCTGGCGCGCACCGGGCACGGCCCGGCGCAGCAGGCTTTAGGATCGGCGACATGTCCCAGACCGGCGACACAGCGGTGGTCATACCCGCCAGGGACGAGCGCGACCGAATTGAGGCCACCGTCGCGTCGGCCGCGGCCCTGCCCGGCGTGGACGTCGTGATCGTGGTGGACGACGGTTCGCGGGACGGAACCGCGGGTGCCGCGGAGGCCGCGGGCGCCCACGTGGTGCGGCACGGCAGGAGCCGCGGCAAGGGTGCGGCGATGGAGACGGGCGCGGAAGCGGTCCGGCTCCTGGACGCCGCGCAGCGCCGCGGCACGCAGCGGCACCTGCTCTTCCTCGACGCCGACCTCGCGGCGACAGCGGGTAACGCGGGCCCGCTGATCGAACCCGTCCGCGCGGGGACCGCCGACATGACGATCGCCGTGTTCGCGAACCGGGTCAAGCTCGGCGGGCACGGGTTCGTGGTGCGCCTGTCGGCCGCGGGAATCCAGCGGGCGACGGGCTGGCAGCCCGCGCAGCCGCTCAACGGCCAGCGCTGCCTGACCAGGCCGGCGTTCGAGACAGCGCGCCCGCTCGCGCGCGGTTTCGGCGCGGAGACCGCGCTCACCATCGACCTGCTGCGCCGCGGTCTGCGGGTGACCGAGGTCGAGGTCGACCTGGCCCACCGGGCGACCGGCACCGACTGGCACGGCCAGGTGCACCGCGCCCGCCAGTTCGCTGACGTGGCCGCCGCGCTCGCGACGCGATCCCTGCGGCCAAGCGGATCACCGCCAAGCCGCCGATGAAGGCGGGCCCGGCCGGTCTCGCCGCGACAGGGACGAGCATCGGGCTGACCATTGCCGTGGCGCTGCTCGGCCCCTCCGCGATGGAGCCGCCGCTGCCCGGCCGGCCGGGCCAGCCGCCTTACTCGCTGGCCACACACCCCTCCGCGTACCTGGTGGTCGGGCTCGCGGCGGCGGCTCTGGCGGCCGGCACCCTCGGGCTTGGCCTGTCCATATACGCGGCCCGGCGCGGCTGGGCACCGCCGCCGCGCGCGCTCGCGGCGGCGGGCATCGCCGCGGCGGCGGCGCTCATCTTCCTGCCGCCGTTCGGGTCCGCCGACCACCTCAGCTACGCGGCCTACGGCCACATGCTGGTGACCGGGCACGACCCCTACGCGACCGGGCCGAGCGTGCTCGGTCACGACCCGGTCGGCCGCGCGGTGGAGGACTGGCGCACGACCCCGTCCGTGTACGGCCCGCTCGCCACCGCGGGCCAGGCGCTCGCCTCGCTGATCGGCGGCACCTCGGTACGGCTGACGGTGTTCGTGCTTTCGCTGCTGAACCTGGCCGCGTTCGCGGCAGCAGGGCTGCTGCTGCACCGGCTCGCCCGCGGCGACCGCGGCCGCCAGCTTCGCGCCGCACTGCTGTGGACGCTCAACCCCCTGCTGCTCTACGAACTGGTGGCGGGCGGGCATGTGGACGTGCAGGCGGCGGTGTTCGCCGTCGCCGCCGTGGCGGTATTCGGATCGATCAGCCCGGACGGCGCCGCGCGCTGGCACGGGTTCGCGCGGTGCGTGGCCGCGGGCGCGCTGACCGGGCTCGGGGTGGCGGTGAAGCTGACCGGGGCGCTGACCGGCGGCGGTCTGGCGTGGGCGGCGCGGTCGCGCTGGCGATGGCTGGCCGGGCTGGCCGCCGGGTTCGTGGCAGCCGCGGGGCTCGCGCTCGCGGCCGGCGGCCCGCACGTACTGAAGCAGGCGGCGGCGGGCGGCAGTCTCGTGTCGATCGGCTCGCCGTGGCGGGTCACGCGGACCGCGCTGACCGCGGCGTTCGGCCCGGGCCCGGCGGGTACCTTGGTGTCGGCCGGCTCGGTGGTCCTCGCGCTGGTCCTGCTCTGGCTGTTTCTGCGCGGCCTGCCAGGCCGGCCGCGCCCGCGCGGCGCCCTCCACGGCGCCCGCGCCGCGCCGCCCCCCCGGCTCCGGGCCGCCGTTGCGCGGTCCGGCGCGGCGGGAGGGCACCGGCCCGGCCCGCCCGTTACGGCCGGTGCGCAGCCCGCCGCCATGACCGATGCCCTGGCCGGCGGACCCGACGGGACCCAGCTGGCGGCAAGGTCGGCGCTCGCGTTCACGCTCGCCTGGGTGTTCGCGTGGCCGTACGTGCTGCCCTGGTACGACGCGCTCGCCTGGGTGCTGCTGCCCCTCGTCGCGTGGTCGTGGGCCGACTGGCTGATGCTCGCGCGCACCGCCGCGCTCGCGTTCGGTTACCTGCCGGCGATCGCCAACCCGGCCGTGCCGCTGCCCGCGGGGCTGGGCTGGCTGCAGTCGGTCGTGCGGACCGGGGTGACGCCGGTCGTGCTCGCCGCGCTGACGGTGACGGCAGTCGTGGTGTGCGCGCCGCGCTGGCTGCGCCGCCCCGGTCTTGACCGCCGCGTCTTTCTCGGCGAATAGCGCTGGGCTACCGCGCGATGATGAAAGAGCCTGCTGCGCGTCCTGGTCCGTGGGCGGGGCACAATGGCCCAGTGCCCAGTGTCACAACGGTCCGCCCGCCGGGCCGGCCGCGGCCGGGTGACCCGGCGGGCGGACCGTTGCGGCTCGTTACGGTGCGGCGCGTGGCACCTGGCGTGCTCGCCTGGGCAGTGGCGCTCGCGGCCGTCGCGCCGCTCGTCGCCGGCTACCTCTCTAGCCGCCCGGACCAGCGCATGGTGGACCTCGACGTCTACCGCACCGGCGGCGTCAGCTTGCTGCACGGTCAGCCGATCTACCACGTGCTGACGCAGGCGCCCCAGTTGCTGCCCTTCACCTACCCGCCGATCGCGGCGGTGTTCGCCGTCCCGCTGGCGATGATGTCCTGGCCGGCCGCGCAGGCGGTCTGGGTCGCGCTCATCTACGTGCCGCTGGCGGTCACGATCTGGTACGCGTTCCGGCCACTGCTCGCCACCGCCGGGCGGCACGCGCCGGTCGTGTACGCCGGCCTCTTCGTGGTGTGCGCCTACCTTTTCCCGCTCCGGGATCAGATGCGGTTCGGGCAGGTGGACATCCTGCTCGTCGCGCTGTGCGTCGCCGACTGCGCGGCGGTGTCACCGCGATGGCCGCGCGGCGCGCTTGTCGGCCTGGCCGCGGCGGTGAAGCTGGTTCCCGGTGTGTTCATCGTCTACCTGTGGATCTCCGGGCGCAGGCGCGCGGCGGCGACCGCGGCCGGCGTGGCCGCGGCCTGGACGCTCGGCGCGTTCGTGCTGCTGCCGAGGGATTCGCTCTTCTACTGGACGAACGCGATATTCGACAGCAACCGGCTCGGGTCCAACACGGGGACGTCCAATCAGTCGCTGCGCGGCATACTGCTGCGGCTGTTCCTGCCGTCCGCCGCGCCCACCGCGGTGTGGGTGATCGCCCTTGTCGTCGTGGGCGCCGCCGGGTTCGTCACCGCTCGCCGGGTCGCGCGCACCGGTGGCGAGATGGCCGGGATAGCGATCACCGGGCTGCTCGCGGTCCTGCTTTCACCCGTCGCATGGATTCACCACCTCGCCTGGGTGGTCGTCGTGATCGGCGCCGTGGCGGGAGACGGCAGGGACCGCCGCAGGCTCGCCGCGGCCGGCCTGATCGCGGTGTTCTACATCGTGACCCTGCCCTGGTGGGGCCTGTCGCTGCTGAAGGTGGGCTGGCTGCCGAAGCTGGCCGGGCGGATCGTGCAGAGCTCGTTCGGCCTTGGCGCGATCGCGCTGATCCCGATCGTCGCGTGGGCGCACCGAGGCGCAGGTCAGATCAAGCGTCTACCCGTCCCGGAAAGTACGAGGCGCTAGGCTCCGTCTTGTGATAACGGTCGCACTTTCGGTGCTAGGCCTGCTCGCCGGGGGGGCCGGCGTCACGCTGGCGATCGCCGCGAACAGCCGGGCCGGCCGGATCATCGCAGAGAGCAGCGAGCTTATCCGGAGCCAGTTCGCCGTGGCCGGCACGGTGGACCCCCGCGCCATCAGGGACGTCGCCATGGTGCGCTACGACGCGCTCAAGGAGATGGCCGGCCAGCTCTCGTTCTCGGTCGCCCTGCTCAACGCCGCGGGCGACGGGATCGTGCTCACCTCGATCAACGGGCGCAGCGAGACCCGCACCTACGCGAAGACCGTCGCGGGCGGCCGAGGTGTCCAGCGGCTGTCCCCCGAGGAGGAGGAGTCGGTACGTTCGGCACGTCGCAGCCACGTACCGCCGGCGGTGCCCGCGCAGGGAGCCGGTCCGCAGGACCGCGTGAGCTTCGTGCCGGGCGTTACCGTCAGCAACACCGTCGCCACCCAGGACAACGTGCACAACGGCGCGCACAGCGCGTAGCCGGCCGCCCCGCTAATCGCTGGTTACGCGATAAGGCAGGCAGCATGCCTTTAGCATCATCCCAGTCAGCTTATGGGTGGGGGTTACCGAGTGGTACCTGTACATAACTTTTCGTATGGTTTCCTGACCCCGGGACTTGCTTACGCGATGTCATGCCTGGGGGCCTTCCTCGGCCTGCGGTGTACCACACGTGCGCGTGTCAGCACTGGTCGTGGCCGCGTCGGCTGGCTGCTACTGGCCGCGTTGTCGATAGGAACTCCGGGCATCTGGGTTATGCATTTCATCGCGATGCTGGGATTCACGATCCCGGGCCAGACTATCCGCTACAGCGTGCAGGTCACTATCCTGAGCGCGCTCGTCGCGGTGGCCGTGGTGAGCATCGGCCTATTTATCGTCGGGTACGCAGGCGTCGGAATTCGCCCGCTCGTGCTCCGCGGC
>DATFVJ010000293.1:0-6711 GCA_035260365.1 Streptosporangiaceae bacterium | reverse complement strand
CTTCGGCCGCCTCGACTACCCTGGTCCGCCCGCCGAGCGTTTCCACATCGGCCGCCGCCACGTCCATGATCAGCAAGGCCATCCGATGGTGATCGACTGGCGCGCGCCCGTGTCGCGCCCGTTCTACCGCGCGAGCCCGGCCGAGCCGATGGGGGTGTCCCTGCGGCGGCGGTTCGGTTTCTCCGGTGGCGAGCTCACCGCCTTCGAGGACGAGGATCTCACCGCGGCCCCCGTCGCCAGCGCGGGCGACACGATCAGCAGCCGCATCATGGTCGAGGAGATCGAGCGGCCGCGAGTGGGTCCCATGCGCGACATCGTGGCCACGATTCAGCCGGATCAGGACGACATCGTCCGCGCGGACGCCGGCCAGACCGTGTGCGTGCAGGGCGCGCCGGGCACCGGCAAGACCGCGGTCGGGCTGCACCGCGTCGCCTACCTGCTGTACGCCTACCCCGAGCGGATGCGCCGCGGCGGCGTCCTCGTCGTCGGGCCCAACCGGGCCTTTCTCAGCTACATCCGCGGCGTTCTGCCTGCCCTGGGCGAAATGGACGTCAGCCAGATGACGGTGCACGAGCTTGTACTGAACACGACCGCGGCCTCGCCGCTCCGCGTGCTCGCACCGGCCCACGGCACGGCCGGTGCCGGCCGCGATGGCGGTGCCGGCCGCGACGCCGCGGGCGCGGACGCGGGCCTGGCGGAACGGATCAAGGGTGACGCGCGCATGGCCGAGGTCCTCCGCCGCGCGCTCTGGTCGCACATCAGGGTTCCCACCGAGCCCCTCGTGCTGCCGCGCGGCGTACGGCGCTGGCGGGTGCCCACGCATGAGATGGCCGGGCTTGTGGCCGGGCTGCGCGAGCGCGGCGTGCGCTACGGCGCGGGCCGTGAGCTTCTCGCGCACCGGATCGCGCATGTGATCCTGACCCGGATGGAGTCGGCCGGAGAGTCGTGTGACGACCGGACACACGACTCGGTCAGGCGGTCGCGGCCGGTCAAGGCCGCCGTCGGCGCTACCTGGCCCGCGGTCGATCCGGTGCGGCTCGTCATGCGCGTGCTGTCGGATCCCGGCCTGCTCGCGGCGGCCGCGGAGGGCGTGCTCACGCAGGCCGAGCAGGAGGCGGTCCGCTGGGCCGCGCCGCCGCGTGGGCCGCGGTCGGCGCCGTGGACCGCGGCCGATGCGGTGCTCATCGACGAGGCCGCCGACCTCATCGAGCGAACCGCGAGCCTGAACCACGTGGTCGTCGACGAGGCGCAGGACCTGTCCGCGATGGAGTGCCGGGCGATCGGGCGCCGCTGCAGCACAGGCTCGGCGACGGTGCTCGGAGACATCGCACAGGGCACGACGCCGTGGGCGAGCCAGAGCTGGCCTGAGTTCCTTGCTCACCTCGGGAAGCCGGGCGCGGACATGCGGGTGCTCGACAGGGGCTACCGGGTGCCCAGACAGATCATCGACTACGCGAGCCGGCTGCTGCCCTATATCGCGCCTGGCCTGGCGCCGGCGGCGTCGGTGCGCCAGTCGCCCGGGTCGCTGGAGATCGTCACGGCGCAGCCTGCCGCGCTCGGCAGCCGGGCTGCGGAACTCAGCCGCCGGGCCCTCTCTGAGCCCGGTTCGGTGGGCGTGATCGTTGCCGACGATCAGGTCTCCGCGCTAGCTGGGTCGCTGACACGTGCGCACCTGCCGCACGTGGTCCTTGGCGCCGACCCCGGGCTGGCGGGCGACCCCGGGCCGGACGACGATCCTGCCGCGCGGCTCGCGATCGTCCCCGTCACGCTGGCCAAGGGCCTTGAGTTCGATCAGGTCATCGTCGTAGAGCCGGCCAAGATCACCGGCGCGGGGCCGAGCGGTCTGCGCCGCCTGTACGTGGCGCTCACCCGCGCCGTTTCCCGCCTGTGCGTGCTGCACGCGGAGCCTCTCCCCGCGCCGTTGCGATGACAGCTCTCGCTGGTCCTGCCGACTTCGGTGGACTCGGTGACCTGGATGCGCTCTCGCTCGTGGACCATCACTGCCACGGCGTGGTTACCAGGGATCTCAGCCTGCGGGAGTTCGAACTGCTCTGCACCGAGGCGAGCGACCCACCGCCGGCCGGCACCACGTTCTTCGACAGCCAGCTTGGCCTGAGCCTGCGCCGGTGGTGCCCGCCGGTCCTCGGGCTCGCCCCGTACGCCGATCCGGCCGAATACGTGCGGCGCAGGCGCGAGCTTGGCGCGGCCGAGGTCAACGGGCGCCTGCTGCGCGCCGCCGCGGTTGGCGACTTCCTCGTCGACACGGGTTACCAGCCGGCCGAGCTCAGCACGCCCGCGGCGCTCGCCGCGGCGGCCGCGGCGCGGGCGCACGTCGTGGTCCGGCTCGAACAGGTCGCGGAAGAACTCGCCGCGGGCGGCGCCGGCGCGCGGGAGTTCGTCACCGGCTACCCGGCCGCGCTCGCCGCGGCGGCGTCCGCCGCGGTCGCGGTCAAGTCCATCGTCGCCTACCGCTACGGCCTTGACTTCGATCCGGCGCGGCCGCGTGACGCCGAGGTCAGCCGCGCCGCAGACGGCTGGCTCCGAGCGGCCGCGGATCCCGCGACGGCCGCGGATCCCGTGACGGCCGCGGATCGCGCGACGGCGGAAGGCCGCGCGGTCGCCGCGCGGTACCGGATCGCCTCACCGGTCCTGCTGCGGTTCCTGCTGTGGTCGGCGATCGACCTCGGGCTGCCCGTTCAGGTTCATACCGGATTCGGAGACCGTGACCTGGACCTGCACCGCTGCAACCCGCTGCTCATGACCAACTTCATCCGGGCGACGGCCACCGCCGGAGTGCCGTTGATGCTCCTGCACTGCTACCCGTACCACCGTGAGGCCGGCTATCTTGCCCAGATCTACCCGCACGTCTACTGCGACGTCGGGCTCGCGCTCAACTTCGTGGGCGCCCGCGCGCGTGCCGTCCTCGCCGAGAGCCTTGAGCTGACCCCGTTCGGCAAGACGCTGTATTCCTCCGATGCGTTCGGGCTCGCGGAACTGCACTATCTCGGCGCGGTCGGCTTCCGCCGCGCGCTGCGGCAGGTGCTCGGTGACTGGCTGCGCGGCGAAATGCTCACCGCCGCGGACGCCGGCCGGATCGCGTGGCTGATCGGCGCGGGCAACGCGCGGCGCGTCTACCGGCTCACCGACTGAGCACCGCACCAGCCGCGGGGTCCGGCCGTACTACGGTCGGACGCATGGAGTTTCAGGAGGTCGTGCGGCGGCGCCGGATGGTGCGCAGGTTCACTGGGGAGCCCGTGCCCGAGGCGAGTGTGCAGCGGTTGCTCCGCAACGCGGTCCGTGGCCCATTGGCGGGCTTCTCACAAGGCCAGGATTTCCTGGTCCTGCGCGGTGCGGAGCTCGCCAGGTTCTGGCCGGTGATCGGCGAGGATCAGGACGCGTCCGTCACGACGGCGCCGCTTGTCATCGTTCCCTTCGCCAGCAAGGACGCCTATCTGGACAGATACGCCAAGCCCGACAAGGGCTGGACGGATCGAGACGAGGCGCGCTGGCCGGTGCCGTTCTGGTACATCGACACGGGTATGGCGGCACTGCTCATCCTGCAGACCGCAGTGGACGAAGGGCTCGGCGCGCTGTACTTCGGCATCGTGCCCGCGGCGGTGCCGCCGTTCCTCGCGGCGTTCGGCGTGCCAGCCGGTTACGACCCGATCGGCGCGATCGCGATCGGGTATGCGGGCGAGACCGGGAAGGCCGCGAGCGCGGACCCGGTCGGTTCCGCGCGCCGGGTGCCGCGCCGCAGCCCCAGCGACGTCATCCACTACGCCCACTGGTGAACGCCCTCATTCGTCGGTGCCGCGGATTACAGGTGCGATAGCCCACGCGATCCGCGGCGCCGACGGTTATCCACAGCTGGGAGCGTGCCGGCCTATCCGGCGCGTCTGGCCTGTTCACCGGTACCGCGGCATGGTGGCCCGCGGCGACGGCCGCTCGCGGACATTGCGCGGGTCCGTGCCGCCGGCGCGATCGGTTTCGCCGCGGCGGCGCAGCACCGGGCCCGGCTCGCGCCGCGCGCCGGACCTCGCTGAGGAAGCCCGGCGCGCGGCGGATCTACGACTACCCGGCGATCAGGTCGCGCGAGGCGTCAGCCCCGGCCACAGACGTCGCCGTCGTGGTCACTCGGGCGGCCGGTGCGGTCGTCGCGGTCGCCGTCAATCCCGCAGCGGCGCGACGGGGCGACAGCGGTAGGCGACGGGGCGCTCGAACTGGCCGATACGTCGTCGCTGTCGTGGTCGCCGTCGTTGATGTTGGCGTGGCTGTGGTGGTGGCAGCGCGCGCTTTCGTCGCCGTCGCCGTCGGATGGGTGGCCGGTACGGTCATCGCTGTCACGGTCGCTCCAGCAGGCGGCTGTGCTGCCGCAGCCTACGTCGTCGCTGTCGTGGTCGCCGTCGCACAGGTTGGCGGTGGTGCTGCCGCAGCCTACGTCGTCGCCGTCGTGGTCGCCGTCGCACAGGTTCGCGCCCACAGTGCAGCCGGTGTCGTCACCGTCGTGGTCGCCGTCACAGATATTGGTGCCGGGGCCACAGTTCACGTCGTCGCCGTCGCCGTCGCCGTCGCACTTGTTGGCGGCGGCGAGATCGCGGACGGAATGCGCGGCTACGCCAGTTGTGGTACGCGGGTGCCCGGCGAAGCCGTGCGCAGCGAAAGCGTTTGTCCCCATCCACATGACCGTCGCGAAGACCGCGACTAGGACGCTGGCCGCATGGCTCTTCTTCATACTTTGCCCCCTTTTGAGAGATCGTGCTTACGGGCATGACCTGCCCGATAGACCGGCATATCCCCTGTTCTCCCTGGAGGACGTAATCCAAGGCGCGGTCCAGAATTGACACTACCAGTATGTGAGCAAACTTTGCGTTTCATTTACTGCCTGAGTGACGGAATATTAATTGCGATAGCGCACGAAATACACCAGTGGGATGAATGGGTTCCGATACCACTCCACGCAATATTCCGGTCAATTGTCATGCGCCGATACTGGCGAATGAGTACGGGCCGCCGGCCGTCCGGGCCGGCGGCCGGAGCCCGCACACCGGAAGCGCTCCGGTGCGCCTGCCGTAGACTGCGCCGGTGGCGGTGGAGGCGGTCATCTTCGACTGGGGCGGGACGCTCACACCCTGGCACACCGTGGACCACGAGGCGCTCTGGCTTGAGGTGTGCTCGGCTCATTTCGCCGCGCCGGCCGCCGCCGAGATGGCGGCCGCGATCGTCGCCGCGGAGGCCGCACTCTGGCGTGTCGCCGAGCGCGACCACCGCGGTGCGACGCTGGCGGATCTGTTCGAGGGTGCGGGCGTGACTGCCGCAGAGACGCTGCTCGGGACGTATTTCGCGGTGTGGGAACCGCATACCTACACCGACCCGAGCGTGCCTGACCTGCTGCGCGGTCTGCGGGCCCGCGGCATCAAGGTGGGTGTACTTTCCAACACGCTCTGGCCGCGGGCCAGGCACGAGCTGATCTTCGCCCGCGACGGCGTCCTCAGCCTGATCGATGGTGCTGTCTATAGCAGCGAACTCGGCACCACGAAGCCCCATCAGGCGGCGTTCCGCGCGGCCATGGATGCGGTCGGCGTCACCGACCCTGGCACCTGTGTCTTTGTCGGTGACCGGCTGTACGACGACATCTACGGTGCGCAGGGTGCCGGGATGCGCGCGGTGCACATCCCGCACAGCGCCGTGCCGCGGTTCGACGGTGTGACGCCCGACGCGGTCGTGCAGCAGCTCGCCGAGATCGCGACGGTCATCGACTACTGGTGAGGGCACAGGCTCTCGGCCGCGAGAACTCCGTGGGCCCGGAGGCTAACGCGGTGAGCTTGTGCGGGCTGGCTCGGCCGGCCAGCCGGCGGTGCGGACCACCTCGCCGTCGGTGCCGACGAGCCGGGCGGGAAGGGCGAGACCCGCCAGCCATTGCGGCGCACGGTCATCGCGGATGATCGCCGCCATGCTCGCCGTATTCGCGTCCACGCACGTGCCGGCCGCTACGCTCACCGTGCGCCAGCGCGAGCAGGCCGGCCGGCCCGTTGCCGGGTCGACGATGTGATGGACCGAGGTGCCGCCGGCCGGCCAGGAACGCACGGTGGTGCTCGAGGTGGCGAGCCCGCCGCCGCGCATGGTCACCGTCTGGCCGGGGGCACCGTCTGGGGCCGCGTGGTCGTCGGTGACCCGGATCCGCCATCCCGCCGCCGGTGGGGGCCCGGCGGCCGCGATGTCGCCGCCGAGGCTGACGAGCACACCGCAGTCCATGGTGTGCGCGACCGTCACGGCGCAGCGGTCGGCCGCCCAGGCTTTGGCGGTCGCGCCGAGGTCGAGCACGATGCCCTGCGGAAGCTGGACGAGCCGCCGCAGCGGGTCGAAGCCGATCCGGCGCCAGCCTGGCACCGGCGTTCCGGCCGGCGGGATCTGGATGCTCGCCGGGCTGATCTCGGCGAAGTCGCGATCGTAGCCAAGCTCGACGAGGGCGCGCCCGCAGGTCGGATCGACGTCGCCGTCGGTGAGCCGCGCCGCGCGCAACGCGACCTCGAGCGCCTCAGCAAGGAGCGCGCCGACCCGGGTGGCCGCGCCGGCCGTGGCGTCCAGCCGTGAAAGCTCCGAGTCCGCCCGGAACCTGCTGCAAGCGAGATCGATGCCCGCAAGTTCGGCGTGGACGATTCGGCGGGCGCCCATGAGCGCCGCCGGCCGCGTGACAATCAGCGTTCCTGTCGT
>DATFVJ010000292.1:0-10933 GCA_035260365.1 Streptosporangiaceae bacterium | reverse complement strand
CCCAAATCGATGATGCACTTCGTGTTCGACGGCGGCACGCTGCGTGACGGTAGCGAGATTCGGCTGCAGTATGAGGAACTCGACGAGTACCGGTTCGTCGAGCCGGGCGCGGTGACGTCATACCTGCCGGACTACAGCGTGCCGCGGATCGGCGCCGCGCTGCGCGCCCGCGCCGAACGGACGGTGATCTACCTGCCGTCGGGCGAGCCTTATCCAGCCTGACGCCTGCGTGCTCCCGGCATGAGTCATGACCGCGCGCGGCTCAGCGTGATCGTGGTCCAGGCGCCGATGTGGATGCGGTCTCCTTCGGCCACGTCGACCGGCGTGGCGATCTCGACCGCGGCCGGCCCGTCGTTGATCACGGTGCCGTTGGCGGACCCCGGGTCAAGCAGCTGCCAGCCCCCGTCCGGCCGGGCGATCAGCACCGCGTGCAGGTGCGAGACTCCAGGATCGAGTGGCGGCCCGGTCAGATCGATCTCCGGTGACAGGCCGCGCGAGACACTCCGCCTGCCAATCCTGACCTCGGTCCCGGCCAGCGCGAAGGTGCGCTGCGGGCAGTAGGCAGGGAACTCGATCGCGCCGGCGTCCGGCCCGTCCCTGGCTATCACGGCGTCGTAGTAGCCGCGGTCCGCGGTGACCACAGCGGTCCAGGTGGCCGGCGTCTCGGGCTGTCCTGGTGGCGCCGCAGGCGCGGCCTCCTGCGGCGGCGCCGCCTGCACGGGCGGCGTCGTGGTGCCCGTGACGAAGTCGCGTCCGCAGCCCTCGCAGAACCGCCCGGTCCGCGGCGCGCCGCACTGCGGGCACGTCGCGGTTTCGGGCGAGGCGCTGGCCGGTGCACTGCTGGCCGACGGGCCAGGCGGCGCGGTGGCTCCCTGGGACTGCGAGGCTGGCGCAGGTGGCGTGGCCGCGGGCGACGGCGCGGGCGGCGGCGGAGCCGCGGGCGCTGGCGGAGCCGCGGGCGCTGGTGCGGGTGCCGCGGGCGCTGGCGGAGCCGCTGCGCCGACGCCGGCGCCGGCGGATCCAGGACTCGGGGGGGCCGGGGGGGTCGTCCCCCCGGGCTGGCCCGGCGTGATCAGGGCGCCGCAGACGTCGCAGTAGTCGCCGGTGGCCGACTCGTGCCCGGACGGGCAGCTTGGCATGACGGTGCCATCTCCTTCAGCGCGCGGCCTTGCCGACGCGCACGGTCTTGGTCGAGCGCGTATCGAGCGCCATCTCGTCGGCGTCGGCGACCTTCGCCTTCAGGCGGACCGTCCCCGTCGCGGGGTCGAGCACGTCGACGACCTTGCCGAGCAGCCCGGCGACGGCGTCGTTGCCCGACGTGGTCGCCAGCGCGACCGCCCGGCCGAGCTTGGCGGTCGCCGTGTCGAGGTCACCCGCCTTGCGGGCCTCGAGCCCGTCCTGGATCGCCGCCGCAAGCTCGGCCTGACCGGTGTAGTGAGCGACGTTGGGGTTGATCCGCGTCGACAGGGCGGTGTCCTCGGTCCAGACCGCGCGGACCAGCCCTTGCGCGAGTGGCCGCGCGGCGCCGTCAGGCCCCAGCGCGGTGAGGCTGACGCGTGCCGCAAGCATCTCCTCCCCCACGTTCGCCGCGGGCACCTCGACACAGATGTGGTAGTCACGGCTCTCCTCACCCCACGCGCCGGTGGGATAGTCGCCGATCTGCGCGCTGACCGGTGCGCGCTTGGCGGTCAGGTCCTCGACCGTGGGCATGACCTGCTTGACGAACCGGACCGTTGCCTGCTGCGGCGTCCAGACCCGCAGCGCCACGTCGGCGACCGCCTTGCCCATCGCCGCCGCCGTCATCGCGCGGAAGTCGGCTTCCAGGCCGTCCGGGTCGGCGACGATGTCCACCGTGCCGAGCAGCGCCGACGCCACCTTGCGCAGCTCAGCCACCACCCACGCGGTGCCGACGCCGCGGCAGTCGCAGGTGAAAGTGCCCGTGGCCAGGGCGATCGCGGCGTCCAGATGCGCCGGGGTCTCGTGTTCGTTCTTGCCGTCGGTGAGCAGGATGACGTGCCGGATCGCGTCCGGGTGAGCGGCGAGAAGCTCGCGGGCGAGCCGCAGCCACTGGCCGATCGCGGTGCCGCCGTTCGGGCTGAGGCCAGCGACGGCGGCCCTGGCCTCGGCGCGGGTGTGCTCGTCCGCGCTGGCGAGCCGCTCGTGGGCGGGGTACACCATCCGGGCTTGATGCGTGCCCGCCACCACGCCGAACGCGACACCGTCCCGCAGGGTGTCGATGGCGGCGATGGTCGCCTGCTTGGCGGCCGACATCTTCGTCGGCGGGTAGTCCATCGAGCCTGAGCAGTCGACCACGATGACCTCCGCGGCCTTCGCCGGCGGCGTCTGTGCCGCGGCGCCGCCGGCGAAGTCCGCGGTCACCGTGATGATCGCGTTGACCTCCTGCGCGCCCTCCGGCAGGTACTCGTTCTGGTAGACGTCAACGGTGAAGTCGCTGTGATCAGTCATGCGGGCCTCGCACGGGAGTCGCGGTGTCGTCGGTGTTTGCGGGTGCTTGCGGCGGCGGAAACGGGATCACCGCTACGGTGATGTTGTCGCTGCCGCCCGCCTCGAGCGCGATCCGGAGGAGGTGGCGGGCGGCAAGCAACGGGTCCTGCGCCGCCTGCGGCATGGCGGCGCCCGCCAGCGCGGCGGCCTCGGGCAGGTAGTTCCACAGGCCGTCGCTGCACACGATCGCCACGCCCGGCCCGCCTGGTTCGGTGACAGCCACGTGCGGCCGCACCTGGCCGGCGTCGGCGCCGAGCCACGCGGAGATCGCGTGCGCGTGCTCGTCGGCGTAGGCCGCGGCCTCGGTCAGCGCGCCCGAGGCCACCATCGCGGCCGCCCACGAATCGTCCGTGGTGAGCTGCGCGGTCGGCGCGGTTCCGGTTGCCCCGCCCGCCAGCCAGTACGCGCGGCTGTCGCCGACCCAGCCGATCGTCATATCCGTCGCGGTCACCACCGCGGACACGTATGTGGAGGACGGCGGGTCGGCTCCGCCCGCCGCGGCGGCGGATCCGGTCACCGGGCCGGCGATCGCCGCGACCGCCGCGGCGGCCTCGGTGATCGCGGTCCTGGTCGCCGCGACCGCCGACGCGCCGGCCTTGAGTTCGCGTGCCATCGCGGCCAGCGCGGTGCCCGCCGCGGCCTTCGAGGCATCGGCCGCGCGCACGCTGGACGACACCCCGTCGCACACCACCGCGAGCACGGCCGCGCCGACCGCAGAGCCATCCACGCGGGCGAGGGCGATCGCGTCCTCGTTGTCCGGGTGCCGCCGTCCCCGGTCTGACACCCCGGCGGCGATTCCCAGGTCGATCTCCACGTGATCACGCCCGGCCCGCTGCCTGCGCCCGCACCGATCGCAATAGCCGTCGGCAGTGATCAGGGCAGCGCCGCACGAGGCGCACGGCGGCGCTGATTCCGTTGCGGCCCGGCCGCCTGGAACGCCCGCACCGCCGTCGGCCGGAGCACCCGCACCGCCGGCGGCCGGAGCACCAGCACCGCCGGCGGCCGGAGCACCAGCACCACCGGCGGCGGTAGGTTTCGCCACCTCGCTGCCGCACGACTCGCAGAACCGGTCGCCTTCGCCGACCGAAGCCCCGCAGGCCGGGCACGCGGTCATCGGCCGGTGGCCTTCACCCGGGCCCGCTGCGCCACCGCGGCCTGGTACCCCGACACCGCCTTGGCCGCCTCGCCGAGCGCGCACGGAGCCGTCCACAGCAGGTCACGTGCCTGCTGGAAGATCGCGTCAAGCTCGAGGTCCTCCGCATACCCGAGCCCGGCCGCCTTGGCCTGGTAGGCCTGCAGTCGGCCGCGCAACTCGTCGCGTTCACGCAGCGGCGCCGTGATCGCGTCGAGCGTGGCACGCACCTGGGCCAGCGCCCGGCTGGCGTCGCTTTCCACCGACGGCATCGCGACCGCGAGCCCGGACCAGTCACCGGACGCCCGCATCCGGCGAAGCTCGGCCAGCCGGCCGTGCAGCGGGCCCGCGGGGCTCGCGATGCCGGTGGCCGGGGCGACGACGACCCGCTCGCGTACCCGCGCGTCGGCCTCCTGAGCCTGCGCCGCGGCGGTGTCGACGGCCGCGAGCGTCGATCCGATCCCGCTGGCCCGGCCGTCGAACTCGGCACGGAGCTTGATGATCTTGGTGAGCTGATCGCGGAGGGCGCCGATGCCCGCGTCGACACGGTCGAACGGCGCGGTCTGTGCGGTGCCCCGCTGCCACAGCGATAGCGGGTCGGTCGTGACCGCGGTGCGGATACGCGCAAGCTCCTGCCTGAGCTGACCCGCCGCGGCCGGGTCAGGCACGAGGTCCGGGCCGAGCGAGGCGATGTCGCGCTCCGCGGCACGCAGTTGCTCCTCGGCCTGCATCATCCTGGCCATCAGGGCGGACCAGGCGCTGTCCGCCGCGGTGACGAGCTCGGTGACCGTGGTGAACTGTGCGTTCATCCGGGTCACCAGGTGGGCGAGGGTAAGACGCTCGGTCTGCCGCTCCGGCCCCGCGAGCTTGCGCTGCTCGAGCGGGATATCCGCGCCGACGAGTTCGGCGGACGGCCCGGTCAGCATCGTGGTGATCTTGGCCAGCTCGGCCTGTCCTGGCCGCGGGTGCCTGGCGCGGAGCGCCGCCGCGGCGTCGACGGCGGATTTGTGCGCGTCGAGGCCCTGCCATAACGTGCCGACGGTGGCGCTTGCCGCGGTCCATCGCTCCAGGGTCACTCCGGCGAGGCTGGCGCCGTCGAGGAGCCGGTAGCCAGGATGATCGGTGACTGCGAGCAACGCCGCCGTGATGTCGTCCTCCTCCTTACGCAGGCGGCCGAGAGCCTCGTCCACCTCCGCGCGGCTCATCGCCGCCCCGCCGGTACCGCCCATGACCACCTGGTCCTCTCCCCCGTGCCACTTTGGTGCCCGTGCTGCTCAGGTGCCTGCGCTGCCTAGATGCACTGCGGCGCTGCCCGGCAGGCGAAGAAGTGCGCAGCACATGGTACGTATCTTCCGGTTACCTTCCGGCGGTGCAGGGGTTTGAAACGACAATCAGCCCGACGCGACCGGCTGGGTCACCGGCTCGCTAACCGGCTGCGTGGCCGGCGGTGCCGCTTGCTGGGCCGCGGGCTCCCAGTCCGGGCGCAGCGGCATGCCTGACCGGCCGTCAGAGCCGAGCTTGACGCACAGTACCTGGTGCAACTGGATATGGTTGCGCTCGAAGCCGAGCCGGGACCCGGCCATGTACAGCCGCCAGACGCGCGCGGTAGCCGAGCCGACCTCGGCCACGGCCTCGGTCCAGTTCGCGTCGAGGTTCGCGCACCAGCCGGCCAGGGTCATCGCGTAGTGCTCGCGCAGGTTCTCCGCATGGCGCACCTCGAACCCGGTGTCGTGCATCGCAGAGACGAGATGCCCCGGTCCCTCGAGCTCACCGTCGGGGAACACGTACCGGTTGATGAAGCCACCCTGGCGGATCGCGGGCTCGCTGTTGTCCGGCCGGGTGATGCAGTGGTTGAGCAGCCGGCCGCCCGGCGTCAGCTTCGCGTGGAGAAAGGAGAAGTAGCCGGGCAGGTTGGCCTTGCCGATGTGCTCGGTCAGCCCGATCGAGCTGACCGCGTCGAAGCCGCTCTCCGTGACGTCCCGGTAGTCGAGGTGGCGAACCTCCGCGAGATCGCCCAGCCCTTCGGCCTCGATCGCCCGCTGCGCCCATTCGGCCTGCTGGCGCGACAGCGTCACCCCGAGCGCGCGCACCCCGAACTCGCGCGCCGCGTGCATCACCATCCCGCCCCAGCCGCAGCCGACGTCGAGCAGCCGCATCCCCTCACGCAGCCCCAGCTTCCTCGCGACCAGGTCGAACTTGTACGCCTGCGCCTCCTCCAGGGTGGCGTCGGGACGGGGGTAGCAGGCACAGGTGTAGGCCATCGAGGGGCCGAGCACCCACTCGTAGAACTGGTTCGACACGTCGTAGTGGTGGGAGATCGCGTTGGCGTCACGCTGCTTGGAGTGCCGCCGCCCGGCCACCCAGCGGCGGCCCTTCCGCACCTCCTGCGGTGGCGGCGGCACTCGCGGGAAGAGGATCTTCACCCCGCCAAGCTCGCGCAGCAAGCGCAGCCGTTCGGGCAAATTCATCGTGCTCAGCTGCGCTTTCGACATGCGGACCAGTGCGGTATACATGTCGCCCACGACGTCGATGTGCCCGGCCACGTAGCCGCGGGCGAGGCCGAGGGCTCCGGGCGCCTGCGCGAGGTAGGAGACGGCGACCGGCGAGCGGACCGTTACCTTGATCCCGGCGTCCGGGTCGCCCGCGGTGCTCCCGTCGAACGCCTGGAACTCAACCGGCGCGCCGGGCCCCGCGACCCGTTCGAAGACCTGAGCCAGTGCCATGTTTCCGATCCTCCTCACGCGCGATCTCCCGCGACCGCTCGACCATCACCGGGCTGACCTGCGGCTAGCGGCCGCGCACGCACTTGTCGTACAGGCCGAGCAGGCGCCCGTCCGGATCATACGTGTGCTTCAGCTCCGAATACTCCTGCCCGTCGTACTGCCGCCAGAACTCGTCTTCGGTGTAGAACGCGGTCGAGTACAGGCCCTTTCTGCCGCCGAGCGCCGCGACTTCGTCCTCGACAAGCCGGTTGTGGTAGCCGTCGGGCTGGCCGGGCGCGAGCGGAACCGTGCCCCAGAAGCCGAAATTCACGTAGACGTGACCAGGCTCGAGCGGGTAGAGCGGCCAGGTCTGGCTGGAGCGCAGCCGCAACGGGCACATCCACACCGGGCGCATGCCGACGTCGCGGAAGAAGAAGTCGAGGAAGGCGGCGCCGCCCTCGACCGGGATCTCGACGTCCTGTATGACGTCCTCGCGCGTGCTGACCTGGCGCGCGGCGTTCATCTGCGCGGTGAGCCCGTACCTGCGGTCGAACGCGACGAGCCGCCGGTAGACGTCGGACCGCCGGTACCGGCGCGGCCACAGCCGGCGGATCGCCCGATTCTGGACCCCGAACGGGCGTGAGCACCAGAACCAGTCGGTGTCCCACCGCCACAGGTAGTCGCGGATGGTGAGGAAGTCCTCGCGGTGGTCCTGGACGGACCGGTAGTAGATCTGTTGCCGGGTGTAGTCGCTTATCCACGGTGCGACATCGCTGAACGTCGCGAGCGTGAGGTACAGCTCGTCCGGCCCGAACGCGATGCCGTCGATGAAATCGACCGGGGCGCCGTCGATGGTCCCGTCCGCGGCGATCTGGCCGACCGCGCGCATGCAGTCCGCCACGCTCCGCAGCGGCCGGTGGCGGAGATGCACGTACGGTTTGACCGGCTCGAGCTCTATGGTCAGCGAGAGCGCGTACCCGAGCGTGCCATAGGAGTTCGGGAAACCGCGGAACAGCCGCGCGTGCTCACCCTCTGGTGCGGCTGTGACGACCCGGCCGTCCCCGGTCAGGATCTCCATCTCGATGACGGATTCGTGCGGAAGGCCGTTGCGGAGCGAGGTCGACTCGATGCCGAGACCCGTGACCGCGCCGCCAAGGGTGATCGTCTTGAGCTGCGGCACGACAAGGGGCATCAGGCCGTACCGCAAGGTGGCGTCGGCCAGGTGCTCGTAGGTCGTCATGCCGCCGACGACGGCGGTACGCGCCGCCGGGTCCACGTACAGCACGTGATCAAAGGCGGAGACATCGAGGCGGCCCTCGCCGGGCGAGGGGTTACGGAACCGGAACAGGTTGGACGTTGGCTTGGCCAGCCGGACAGATCCCCCCGCGGGGAGGGTGTCGTACGCCTCGCGCAGCGCCGCGACCGCAGCGCGGTGCCGCGCGGCAGCGGCGCCGCCTGGCGGGGTGCCCTCGCGGCCGGCGGCACCGCCGGACCTGCGGCCGTCAGGCGAAGAGCCTGCGGTCCGCGCACCTGTGATGCCTGTCACGAGCCTCTCCCCTCCACGCGGGTTTCCCACTGCGGCAGGGTAGATCCAGGAGGTACCGATGGGAAAGTTGTACGCCGAGCTGGACGAGCGCCTCACCGAGTTTATCGTGGACCAGCCGGTCTACTTCGTGGCGACCGCGCCGCTGGCGTCCGGACCGGGTGGCGGTGGGCACGTGAACGTCTCACCGAAGGGCTGTCGCGGCACCTTCGCGGTACTCGGCCCGCGCACGGTGGCGTACCTGGATCTGACCGGCAGCGGCGCGGAAACGATCGCGCACATCAGGCAGAACGGGCGCATCACGATCATGTTCTGCTCCTTCGGCGACCGGCCCATGATCTTGCGGCTGTACGGGACGGGCCGGGTCGTGCTCCCCGGCGAGCAGGAGTGGGGCGACCTGCTTGGGCTGTTCACCTGGCAGGCTGGCGACCGCGGGGACGGGGACGGGAACGGGAACGGCGACCGTGGGGACCGGCGCGCCGTCATCGTCGTCGAACTCGCCCGGATCGCCGATTCGTGCGGCTACGCCGTGCCCCTGATGGACCTGCGCGGTGAACGCGACCTGCTGATCCGCTGGTCGGAGAAGAAGACCCCGGACGGCCTCGCGCAGTACCGCGACGAGCGCAACGCCGTCAGCATCGACGGCCTGCCAGCGCTCCCGCCCGCCAACCTGGCCGTGACCCAGGCACCAGGCACGGCTTAGCCCGGCCCAAACCCCCCGGAGCGGAACCCCGGGCCGGAACCCCCGGACCGGAACGCGCTGGACCGGAACCTGCTGGCCGGAACGCGCTGGGCCGTAACACGATGGACCGGAATGCGCTGGGCCGACGGCCTACGTGCGCTGCTGGCACACAGTCATCGCGGCGGTGCTTTATCTTGGCCACGTGTTCTCCGCTCAGTTCTCCGCCAGGCAACGGGTTTGTGTTCGGTTGAAAGCAAGCCGTGACAAACACGCCGGGACGTTCGTAGCTGATAATTTCCGCAACGCCCGAACGTGTAGGACTGGCACTGTCATAGAGACTGGGTACACCTGCCCGATGGCCCGCGGTCTGCACCGCGTCTACCGGGCCCGAGGACGACAAGGGGACGAGCCCTGCCCATGACCACCACGCGGCTTCAGTCGAATCTGAAGCTAGGGGCGTACCCGACGGCGGCCTCGTGCGCGCGGCTGCATGCCAAGTCGGTGGCGTGGGAGTGGGGACTTGCGGAACTCGCGGAGACCGTCGAACTTGTCGTTTCCGAGCTGACCACGAATGGTGTCAAGGCGGCGGCCGCGCTGCAGCATCCGGGTGACGTGCTGGGCGTCCCTTACGTGTGGGTGCGTCTGACGCCAGGCCAGGGGCAAGTGCTTGTCGAGGTGTGGGACAGCAATCCGGAACCCCCCCTGCGCGCCGATCCCGATCTCAATGCGGAAAGCGGCCGCGGTCTCCTCCTCGTCGAAGCCGTCTGCGCGACATGGGGGTATTACCACGTGACCGAGGACGCCGATGACGGGTCACCCGGGCCAGAGGGTGAACGCCAGCCGACAGGAAAGGTCGTCTGGGCACTGGTCGCGGCGACCCCGAACCATACGCCAAGCGGCCCAGCGGACCCATTTCCTGACGGCGCCCCTTCCTGACAGCGTTCGCCGCGATCACGCTGATCGCGCCCGGTGCGCCGCTAAGGTTGGGCACATGCGATTCGCGCTCGTCGATTCTGGTCTCGGGGTTCTGCCTGCGGCTATGCATCTGCGCAGGCTGTGCCCGGGTGCGGAACTTGTGCTTTCGATGGATCCCGAGGGGATGCCGTGGGGCCCGCGCACCCCGGACGATATCGCCGAACGCGCACTCGCCTGCGCTCAGGCGACGCTCCCGTGGGATCCGGACGTGCTGGTGCTCGCGTGCAACACCGCCTCGGTCCGCGCGCTCGACGTGCTGCGCGCCGAACTCGAACCCGCGCTGCCGGTGGTAGGCACCGTCCCCGCGATCAAGCCAGCCGCCGCGGTGGGCGGTGCGATCGCGATCTGGGCGACCGCCGCCACCACCGGGAGCCCATACCAGCGGCAGCTCATCCGCACGTTCGCCGACGGCGTGCCGGTGACGGAGGTGGCCTGCCCCGGCCTCGCCGACGCGATCGAGCTGGCGGACCCGGATGCGATCGCCGACGCGGTCAGCGCCGCGGCTGCCCTCACCCCGGCCGAGACGAGGGCGGTAGTGCTTGGCTGCACCCAGTACGAGCTCACGATGGACCGGATTCGCGGCGTCCTGCCAAGAGTCCGGCTCTACGGTTCGGCGCCGGCGGTGGCGGCTCAGGCGATCCGCCGGATGGTGACCCGGCCACCCGGCACACCCGATGCCGCATCGGCGGCACCGGCCAGCCACCGGCAAGCCGAGCCGGCCGGCCGGGCCGGTCCCGCTGCGTCGGCCGGTCCCGCTGCGTCGGCCGGGCCCCCTGCTTCGGCCGGTCCCGGTGCGTCGGCCGGGTCCGCGATAGCGGCCAACGCCCCTGCGGCGGCTGGGCCTACTTCGTCGGCTGGGCCGGCTGGGTCCGCTGTGCAGACAGGCCCCGATGGGGCGCCGGGCTCTGCCGGGACGCAGGCGGCGGAAGGCCCAGGTGGCCACGGCCCCCACGTGCCAGAGGTCCACGTGCTGCTCAGCGGCGCTCCTGGCGAGCTTCCCGCGGCGGCGTATCACTACGCCGAGGGCCGCCTTCTGGCCGGTCTTCGGCTGCCCTCGACGGCGGCGTAAGAGGCCGCCACCTCCTCCGGCGTCATCGGCAGCCGGGCCGCGGACGGCGGCGCGCCACTCCCGACCGCCTCCAGCAGAAGCTGCGCCATCGTGTAGGTGGGATGCTGTTCGAGCGCCCGTGCGAGCGCGACGTTCGCCAACGCACCGTCTCCGGACTGCCACGCGGTGAAGGCCAGCAGGCACGCGGGGGCGGGCACGTAGTGTGGTTCGGCGCGGCGAACGACATCGGCCCACAGACGGCGGTGCGGCTCGCGGTGCTCCGGGTCCATCCGCGCCCAGGCGTCGTCGCGCACACGCACGTCGGCGAGCGTGACCGTCAGCCAGG
>DATFVJ010000291.1:0-2455 GCA_035260365.1 Streptosporangiaceae bacterium | reverse complement strand
CGGAGACCGGTGAACGATGCACCAGGCACACGACGTCGACGTCACGCAACCGCTTCAGCAGAGCGCGTCCCACGACACCCGATGCGCCGGTCAGCAATACGGTGCGCCGTGCGGTGCCCGGCGCCTGGCCGGTGCTGTGCGGCCCGGCAATCTGGATAGGCATGTGATGTCCCCGATCCGGTGCGTGGTGCTCAGGCGGCGCGCTGCTCGAGCAGGCTGGCGAGCGTGTCGAGGTTCGCCCGGACGACCTTGGTCTGGGCCCGTTGGACGATCGGCTCCATCGCGCGGCCGAAAGCGCCGCCGAGGCCGGACTCAGCTGCCAGGCGATAGCGGAGGGTCGTGCCCGCGGGTGAGGCCGACACCTCGTACGAGACCGTGAAGGTCAGCGGCCCCTCCACCGACTGGCTCGCCGCGCGCACACCCGGCACGAACTCGACCACCTCGGTTGTCCATTCGATGCGCCGACCGAGGATCTTGCTCGCGCCGCGGTAGCGGGTGCCCACCGTCACCGCCCCGCCGCCGACCTGACCGCACTCCAGCATCGACGAATCCCAGCGGGGCAGGTTCGTGGCAATCATCAAGAAATCGAAAACCTCGGCGGCAGAACGAGCGATGACGACGGTTTCGTCGATAACGGGCATGATCTCTCCAGATTCAGGAAGTGGTTCGATAGGTTCTTCAGCGGTAGAGCGGCTCGCTGTTACCCCACCCAGAGCGCACCAGGCGCGCGCTGATACCCCTCATAGCAGTGACGATCCGAAACGCTCCGTAGTCAGCGCAACGCGAGCGACAGCATCTCGCGTACGTCAGCGGCCGAGGCAGCGGGCAGGTCCGCCGCGATGCCGGCGGTCTCCGCCGGCCCGCCCACGGCGAGGAACTTCGCCCGCACGATGTCGCGATGACGGGCGCGGGTGTCCGGGCCGATCGCGCCGGCCGGGATCGAGCGCTCCTCGGAGTACGTCTCGCCGGTGCGCAGCCGGACCTCGACGCGTGCGGGCGTCGCCTTCGTCGCGGTCTCGAACGAGTCGTTCGGCGCGGGCAGCTCGCCGACCAGGTCCACGAGCCACTGTGTGCCGACCTCTTCCAGCCACTTTGCCGCCCGCGGGCCTGCCTGGCGCAGCGCCTCGCCGAAGGGCGCCTCGCTCAGCAGCGATTGCCGGGTCATACCGGCATCGTGCTCGAGGCGGATCTTGGCCGCGAGCCGCCACCGCTGCTCATCAGCCGTCGAGGGCGGCCCGAAGTCGGCGGCGGTGAGGCCACCGGTCAGCAACGTGGTGGCCACCGCGTATGGCGTGCAGAAGACCAGCGCGCTGACCGGCGATCGCTCCCTGTCCAGGAACTCGGCGGCCTTCTGGTCGACGAGCAGCGTGTACATGGATGTGGTGACGACCACCTCGTCGACGTCGTCGATGGTCACCGGCCCGAGCGCCCGGTGCAGCTGCGCGGCGCAGTCCACCGCCGCGTCCAGGCCGGGACCACCCGGATGGACCTTGAACGACAGCGTCTCGGTGTGCCAGCGACGCCCGAGGGCGAGGTCAACGGCATCCGGCAGCGGCACGGCCGCGAACGCGGCCAGGAACCCATCGGGGTGTTCCAGGATGTCCCGCGGGCCCACCAGGCCGGCCCGCGCCGCGTCGCAAGCGTCGAGGCCCAGCCGTACCGGCAGCGCGGCGCTGAGGACCTTCGCGTCACTGCCCAGAAACGCGCGCAGCGATGGCACCGGCGGCATCGAGAATGCGATGCCGAGCGCGTTGATCCAGTCCGCGACCGGGGCGCCTTCCGCGCGTAGCCGGCCGCTTACCGCGCCGGCCAGGTGCGTGTGAGCGGCATTCTGGCCGCGGAAGCGGCCGAGCGTCGCCGCGGCCGTGATCCGGGCCGCGCACTCGTTGGCCGCGATCACCGCCGTGAGCAGCCTGCGGCCGTCTAGCCCGAGGGCGTGTGCGTATGCCATCGGCACCGTTGCCGTTGAGTTCGACAGGTGCCCGGCGTACGCGGTGTCGTCGTAGTGCAGCCACGACGTCAGGCCGGCGAGCACGAACGCCGACTGTGCCGCGCTCGCCTGCCACGGCTCGCCGAACCCGCGGATCACCGCCTGCCCGAGCGGGTGCTGCGCCCCGGCGCGTGCCGCCGCGAGCTGCGAGAGCACCTGGCTCGACGCGAAACGGACGACACGGTCGGGGACGTCGTCGAGGTCCAGGCCGCTGGCCCAGCGCGACAGGTTCTCGATCAGCGTCATCGCGGCACGCGCCTTCCGGTGATGACCCCGAAAAAGTCGTCGGTGCGGTAGGGAAACGGGCCGAAGAGCTGCGCGAGGTCGGTGACGGACAGGTTCTCTTCCACCTCGAAGCCGAACGACCTGACCAATTGCCTGGCCTCATCGCGCTGGAGCCCGAACCGGTACGCCTCGCCGCGCCTGGTGACGGCGGCGCGGGCCCGCCGCGCGCCCCGGAACACG
>DATFVJ010000290.1:0-3271 GCA_035260365.1 Streptosporangiaceae bacterium | reverse complement strand
GGACCTGCCGTGCCCGCTCCGGCCGGTGTCGCTGGCGCGCTGTGGGCGCCGCCGGGCTGCGCGGGTGCGGCCGCACCCGAATTGGCCGCGCCGGGACCGGCACCGGGGACAGCCGTACCGGGATTCGCGGGGGCGGCACTGGCCGCGCCGGGCCCGGCCGCACCTGGTGCCGTCGGCGCGGCGGCCGGGGTCTTGCCGCCCTTGCGCGCCATCCGGCCATCCGCTGGCTGGTCCGGGCCGTTGCTCCGGGCCGGTTCGACCGGCGCACTGCCCATGGCGACCGCGACCGTATTCGCCACTTCGTCCTCGAGCGAACCCCTGGCCGAGTCGCGGCTCAGCAGCTCGGTCACGACATCGCGGATCTCCGTGAGCCGCCGGGCCGCCTCCGCGTGCGTGCCGGCCAGGAGCTCGAGCCTGCGAGCGGCGCCGTCGTTGATC
The DNA here is from genome assembly GCA_035260365.1 of Streptosporangiaceae bacterium. Classification (GTDB taxonomy): domain Bacteria; phylum Actinomycetota; class Actinomycetes; order Streptosporangiales; family Streptosporangiaceae; genus DATFVJ01. The sequence goes on along the minus strand of DATFVJ010000290.1, from coordinate 2,833 downwards.
GCGGTCGCGCGCGCGGTACTCTCCGCCAGCATCCGTTCGGCCTTCGACCTGGCCGAGGTGAGCAGGTCGTCAGCTTCCTTGCGGGTCGCCGCGGCGGCCTGCTCGACCTCAGCGCGCGCGGCATCACGAGTCTTGTCGGCCTCGTTGCGAGCGGCGGACACGAAACTCTCCGCCTGGTCCTGGGCCGAGGTCAGCATGCGCTCGGCCTTTTCACGTGCCTCGCTGAGCGCGGCGTCAGCCTCACGCTGAGCGTCGCCGCGGATCTTGTTGATCTCCTCGTGCGCGCGGGCCTTCTGTGCCTTGGCCTCGTCGTCGGCGAGCTTGAGAATCTGCGCGATCCGCTCGCTGATCTCCTCATGCGGCGGCCTGGTGCCCGGCTGCTGGTGCGCGACGGCTAGCTGCTGGCGGAGCTGCTCGCTTTCGTCGAGCGCGCGCGCGAGCCGTTCTTCCAGGTCGCGCGTCTGGCTACGGCTTCTGGCGACAAACTCGTCGACCTGACGCCGGCTGTAGCCGCGCATCTGCACTTCGAAAGCGTCTTCGTCGAGGAGATTGGGGAGGAGTTCGCTGTGCTCAGTCATGGTGTCTCATGGAATCCAGGTCAGAGGGAACGACGTGGTCGACTCTTGTCCGGAAGCACCTTGCGCGCAACCGAAACGGCTGAGTGTCCTAATTTGTCCGGAATCGTAAAGCAGCGCTCGAAGCGACGCGCGACACGCGCGGCGGCGAGGCCGTGTGCCTGTCTGGGATCCTATCGTTGCCGCGAGGGGCGTGGGGGGCGCATGCCACCTTGCGCTGTCACGGTCGCCCGCTGGGTCAGATGACATGTCCGGCCGGGGCCTGTGCGCCGGCGCGCCGATGCGGCACGATGGCGTTCATGGCCGGCTGCGATGCTGGTGAGCCCGCTGGTGCGCCCGCGGCACCGAGAGCCGGCCTGGTCGGCGCCATCGGCGGCGCTGGCGCCGCGGCTGGCGCCGCGGAACCGTCGATCCATCCCGAGGCATGGGTCGCCCCGGGCGCCGTCGTGGTGGGACGGGTCACGCTGGGCCGGGCGGCAAGCGTGTGGTACGGATCCGTGCTGCGCGCCGACGAAGACGAGATCGTGGTCGGGGCCTGGTGCAACATCCAGGATCAGTGCTGTCTGCACGTGGATGCCGGAGAGCCCGCGATCCTCGAGGACCGGGTGAGTCTCGGGCACCGCGCCGTCGTCCACGGCGCATACGTGGAGACCGGGGCTCTGATCGGGATCGGCGCTGTCGTGCTCGGGCGGTCGCGCGTCGGCGCGGGTTCGCTCGTCGCCGCGGGCGCCGTCGTCACGCCGGGCACCCGGATACCCGAGGGGGTCCTCGTTGCCGGCGTGCCGGCGCGGATCCGCCGCGAACTCACCGCGGCGGATCGTGAGTCGTTCGCCGCGACCCCCGAGCGTTACGCGGCGAGGGCGCGGCTGCACCGGGCGGTCACGTGGCTGCCCCACGGCGGCGCACCTTCCGCCTAGGGCCGCACCTTCCGCCTGGGCCGCACCTTCCGCCTGGGGCGCACCTTCCGCCTGGGGCGGCGCATCCTCCGCCTAGCTCATCGGAGCGCGTGATGTTGCCGGCTTATTGGAATCGTTACCGGGTGGGCGGGGAAAACCCTACGTGAGGGTGGGCCCGGAATGACCCTGTCGGGTCATGCGGCCGCCCCGCGCGGCACCGTAGCCTTGACGAAGGAATCCTGCGCTCAGACTCGGCAACGGAGGTGGACACGATGCCGGAGCAAGTCGACCTACGTGTCCACGATCGTGTTGCCCTTGCCGAGATCGAGCTTTACGCCGAGGTGCTGAGCGCGGTCGCGGTAGCGGACAGGCGCCTCACGGCCGCCGAGATCGACGAGGTACTCGGTCTGCGGTCCGACGCGGAACGCGGTCCGTCCGGCCGCGCCGGCCGCTAGCTGACCCGACCGGACCGACGCTGGCCGGGCCGGCCGCCGTGTGACCAGTGCCACGCCGCCCCGCCGGGGCGCGGCGCGCGCTTACTGGCGGCGTTCGCAGCATCGGTCAGCCGATCTGGGCATCGGGCAACCGGCGGGCCGCAGCGGGCATCGCGGTCGTAGCGGGACTTTTCGCCCAGACCGCCCGTAGCATGCTCTGCGACAGGGTTCCGCGCCCCGGGAGACAGTTGACGTGCGCCTACGTCTGACACCGCACGAGGACAGCTTCTTTCAGCTGTTCGCGGAGGCGGCCAGCAATCTCGTGACTGCGGCGCGCCTGATGGTGGAGATCATCAGTGACGGCGCTGACCGAGAGCAGCTCGCCGAGAAGATGCGCGCCTGTGAGCACCTGGGAGACGATCGCACGCATGCCATCATGCGGCGCCTGAACGAGAGCTTCATCACGCCGTTCGACCGCGAGGACATTTACCGGCTGGCGTCCAATCTCGACGACGTCATGGATTTCATGGAGGCCGCCTCCGACCTCGTCGTCCTTTATCAGATCGAGCAGTTGCCGAAGGAGGTCATCCGGCAGGTCGAGGTCCTTGAGCGCGCCGCCGAGCTCACGGCGGAGGCGATGCCCAACCTCAGGTCGATGCGGGACCTGAATGAGTACTGGATCGAGATCAACCGGCTGGAGAACCAGGCCGACCAGGTGTACCGCCGCCTGCTCGCCAGGCTGTTCAGCGGCGACTACGACGCCCTGACCGTCTTGAAGCTGAAAGAGGTCATCGACCAGCTCGAGAATGCCGCTGACGCCTTCGAGCACGTAGCGAACACCGTCGAGGCGATCGCAATCAAGGAGTCTTGAGCGTGCAGCTCGCGGCCCTGATCGGGGTCATCGGCACGGCGCTCATCTTCGCTTATA
>DATFVJ010000289.1:0-3880 GCA_035260365.1 Streptosporangiaceae bacterium | reverse complement strand
GGTGGATGCGGGCGCCATCTCAAGCCAGCAGGGCCAGGCGGCGGTCCGGCCCGGCGGTGCTTGTCTTCGAGGAGCCGGTACTGGTTTGTACCGGCGACGACGGCAACGCCGCCGGTCGTCGTCTGGGCGCCGATCCGCGCCACCAGAGATCTGCGGGACATGCCCTAGCCTCGCGACCATGGCATACCCGCCCGCCGGCCACCCACCACGCCGGCCACCGGCTCCCACCTCGGCCGCCGGCGCCGCGTCGTGGCCCGACGGGCCGGCGGAGGAGGGGCGAGGCCAGGACCGGCCAGCACAGGACCGGCCAGCACAGGACCGCCCAGCGCAGGACCGCCCAGCGCAGGACGGAGCAGCGCAGGACGGAGCAGCGCAGGACGGAGCTGGGCTCGGGCGGATCAGGGCCGAGGTGGAGCAGGCGCTCGATCTATTCCTGCGGCGGCAGCGCCCGGTGCTGCTCGCGGCCGGCCGCGAACTGCTGCCCGGTCTCGACGCGATCGAGGGACTGCTCGCCGGGGGCAAGCGGCTGCGGCCCGCGTTCTGCTACTGGGGATGGCGCGGCGCGGACGGCAGTGACGGCCCGGAGATCATCGCGGCCGCGGCCGCGCTCGAACTCCTGCACGCGAGCGCGCTCGTGCACGACGACGTGATGGACGGCAGCGACACCAGGCGCGGTCAGCCGTCGCTGCACCGCCGTTTCGCGGCCAGGCACGCCGAAGCCGGCTGGCACGGCTCGGCGGAGTCGTTCGGCGCCGGCGCCGCCATCTTGATGGGAGATCTGCTGCTGTCGTGGACCGACGAGATGTTCCACGCGAGCGGCCTGCCCGCCGACGCCGTCGAGCGGGGGCACCGGGTGCTTTCCCTGATGCGTACCGAGGTGATGGCCGGGCAGTATCTTGACCTGCTCGAGCAGGTCAGCGGCGGTTCGGTCGAGTCCGCGCTGCACGTCGCCAACTACAAGTCCGCGAAGTACACGGTCGAACGGCCGCTGCATCTCGGCGCCGCGCTCGCTGGCGCCGGCGATGACGTGATGACCGGTTACACGCGCTACGGCCTGCCACTCGGCATCGCGTTCCAGCTTCGCGACGACGTGCTCGGCGTGTTCGGTGACCCCGGGCAGACAGGCAAACCGGCCGGCGACGATCTGCGCGAGGGCAAGCGGACCGTCCTGGTCGCCGCCGCGTTCGCCAAGGCCAGTAAGCCACAGGCGGCGGCGCTCGCCCGGCGGCTCGGGGATCCGGGGCTCGACGCGGCGGGCGTGGCGCAGGCCCGGGAGATCATCCGCGACACCGGCGCGCTGCACGAGTGCGAGGAGATGATCGAGCGCTACCTGACCGAGGCGCTCGCGGCCCTGCCGGCCGCGCCGGCCGCCCCGGTGGCGAAGGCGGCACTCGCCGAACTGGCGCTCGCCGCGACGTCAAGGACCGGCTAGGCGCCCCTCAGCAGGCCTGGTGCGAGGCCTGGTAACCCGCGGGCGGAACGCCGATGACGTAGGTGCCCGCGGCCGGCTGCAGGTAGAGCGTGATCGTCCAGTGCGTGCACGCCAGGTGGTCGGGGCTGTCCGTGGGCGCCTGATGGCTGGTGAACGCGACGATCGCCGCGTGGCGGGCGCCGGGCAGCGCCGAGAGCCCGATGAGGACGGCGCCGGAGTCCGTGGTCGACCTGAACCCCGCCGCGAACCGCTGCGCGGTCTCGATCTGCTGCATCTGCGGGCCGAGCAGGGCCCGGAAACGCTGATAGTCGTGCGCGTTGATGGCGGTGAAGTAGCTGGTGAGGAAGCTAGCCACCGAAGCGGCGGCCGGGTCGCGCGCCGCTGAGGGCGCGACCGCCACGGTGGCGCGGCCAACCGGCGGGCTCGCCGACGGCGACGGGTGCGGCGTGGTCCGCGCGGGCGTCGGGGTGGCCCGCGGGGCCGGGGATGGTTGCGGCCCGCTCGCGGCGCTGCGGCTTGGCGCGGCGGCCGCGTGGCCGCCGTTCGAGCGCAGCTTGATAGCGAGCGCCGACGCCCCGGCGACGAGGACCAGGATCACGAGCAGCGTGATCACGATCGCCTTGGTCCTGCCCCCGGGCGGGCCCGGGGGTTCGGGCTGCTGCCGCAGGTACGCCTTTGGGGGCTGCTGGTCTTCCCAGATGGGCGGCGGCTCCGTCCGCGGCGCCGGGTCCTCCCATATCGGCGCCTGCGACATCGCCGGCTGCCCGTACGGGTCCGCAGGCGGCCATGATTCCTGCGCGGCTGGCTCTTGCCCGCCCCATGGCTCAAGCTCCGGTGGGTCGGGCTCGGCCTGGTGCCTGCCCCGAGGGTGCTCCGAGCCGCTGGAAGGGTTCCAGTGGCTCATGGGATGCCCCGTTCCGCCTCACCGGCAAGCAAGCCCTGTCGCCGCGCACCAGGGCGCGGCAGGATATTGGCACTATAAGTCCCCTTCAGCGCCCAGACCGGGACAAGGTCACGGGAGGGATCTAACCAGGAAGTAGCAGCATGGTTACCCCGCGACGACAAAACCGGCACCCGTCGCATCCCGGCCGCCGCTAGCCCGCCGCCCGGAGGCGCCTCCAGCGTTGGCGCCGACTCGGCTCACGGCCCCGTCGACGGCCCCCGGTTACGTCCGGGTGGCCAGAGATACGGGTCACGACGTCATCGAGGGGCCGGCCACTCAGTCGCGCCAACTTCTTTGCGCGCCAACTCAGCTGACGGGAGGTTCGGGTGCCGCGGGAGGGCCCACCTGTGGCGGCACCGGACGTACGAAGAAACTCTCAGAAGCCGCTTCCTGCTCGCCTAGGTGCAATCGCCAGGTGTACCGTTGGCCTCCGGCCAACGGCAATGGCTGCAGGTTGATCACGAAGGTCGCGTCGATCTCAGATCCCGCTGGGGTTCCGGGTGGACGTCCGACTTCTAGGTCGCCGGTGAACTCCATCGCCTGCGTGCCTGCCGGGCTCGGAACCTTCACGACGGTCCCGTCGCCGTCTGTCAGGCGGACCACGAAGTTGTGCGACTCGTTCGCCTCGTTCCATCCCACCTTGATCAATACAACCACGGCGTGCGGTGAAGGCTGAGGACCTGTGACAGACCAGCCGGCGCCGAGCATGTGGACCTTACCTCCGAGCTGGTCCTGCTCAGCGAAGTCACAAAGCACAATCGAGGCGCGCATCAGGCAGCACGGGCCGCGGGTACGTGTATCGGCTCCGGTGTGGCAGGCCTGCACGAGACACTTGCGGGCCAGGCTCGGGTGGAGGGCTCGGGCAGGTAGTAATAGGGCGGCGCGGTCAGATCTAGGCTGACAGGACGCGCAGTCACGCCCTTCAATCCATGCTTATACGCCGCGAGGACCTTTTCGAGGGGTTCATCGTCCTCGTAGAAGTCTTCATCCGGGTCGAAATCGCTGTTGGCCTCCACATCAGCCATGATGCCTCCTCGCAACGACTCCAGCTACCCATGGATGAGATATGCGCTGCCAAGACGCCACTCATGGTCCATGGGGTTCTCTGTCGGGTAGACCACAACCAGGGCATTCTCATCCTGGATCTGGACGTCTATGATCGCGCGCAGACCGCGCTCGGGATCGTGACCCCAGGAGAAGTTCAATCCTTCTACGCGCTCCACAGCGGCACGGACCTCCTGTGGCTGAATGTGATGCTGGTCAGCGATCTTCTCCGCGACCCGTTGGCTGATCCGCAACCGCTCTATCCAGATCGAGGGCACGGAACAAGACGCTAGACCTCAAGGACGTGCCGGATCAGGGTGTCAAGAGGTCGGCCGGAGATGATCCGTGACGTGCCCGTAGCTGCCAAGTCGGCGTACGTGGCATCCGTGAGTGGCGGCAACCCGCCGTCCAGCCGGGCGTTGCCTTGTACTTCAGCCGGTCCTTGAGGTGCTCGCGCAGGC
>DATFVJ010000288.1:0-4243 GCA_035260365.1 Streptosporangiaceae bacterium | reverse complement strand
GTCTCTACCGGCCCCTACACCAAGCGCTGAGACTCAGCCGCCGCTCCTGCGGCGAAACGAGCGACGGCTTCTGGCCGGGTCGTGGACACTGTGGACCTTCCCGGCGTCCTTCCCCGAGCGTCCTGCCACCGTGTCCGCCTCCTTGGTCCGCTTGCGCTCGAGCGCCTCGCGGAACTTGCGTTTCACCTCATCCTCGGACCGCTCCGGTCCCGACGCGGCGGCAGCCATACCGACCTCCTGCCCTCGGACGGTTATACCTACAGCGTCGCACACGTCAGCACCTGCCGCGGCGCCTGCCCCGCGCGTGGTCTCTGCCGGCCCGGGTCGCGGTCGCGGTCGATCGAGTCACCGCGGCACTTTCGTGGTGATCTGCGCCGGGCGGACTGATCTTCGCCAGGGCTAGAGGGTGATCCACCCGGTGGCCACGTCGAGGCCGTCCGCGGCGCGGCTGCGCATGCGGAACTGGCCGGCCGGGATCGGGCTGACCGTGAAACAGCCGAGATCGTCGATCGCGACGGTCTGGCTGGCGCCGGCGGCGCTTTCGATCTCGACCGTGCCGGTCTGGATGGGGATGATCTGACCGAGCAGTGTGCCGCCGGTGACTTCGAGTTCGATGGTCAGGTGCGGTGAGGTGAAGGTGAGGGAGCGGATGCATGCGGTCTCCGCACGCAGCAAGGGGGCGTCGTCGCGGCCGCCCCGCCGGTCGCCATCGATGCCGTCAGGCACCATGCTCACCTGCCGTCTCCTGTGACGTCATGGCGTGCTGACCGGGTGTCCGCTGAGTGAGCTCGCCGGCGCGCGCGCCGGCGAGCTCACTCAGCGCTCTGGCACGCAGAACAGGACGCCGTTGTCCTCCACCGTCGCGCCTGGCTGGAGCAGCTCGCTTCGCGCCTGGTGCGCCGAATGAGCGCCGGGACGCGTTTGAGCAGCGAGCTTTCCGCTGACGAAGGCCGCGGCAAAGGAGGAACCGGCCCATTCCGCGGTGCCGTCGAACTGCTCGATCTTCGCCCTGTCGATCAGCCCACCGTCGGCGTCGCGGTGCTCGATGAGGACGTCACCGCGCAGATAGTCGCCTGTCACGTTGACGCCGGTCGCCAGCAGGCTCGTCCACGGCACGTCCGGGGTGAACGAGGCGAGCTTTCCCGCCTGGTCGAGCGCGCCGACGGCGATCACGCCGAGGCAGGCGGCCGGCCATACGGGCGTGTTCGGCTGGACATCCCGGGGCCGGTCGGCGGAGGGCTGCAGGCCGCCGTGGTTGCCTGCCGCGGCCACGATCACGGTACGCCGGCTGATCAGGTTGACCGCCGTTTCGAGCACGAGGGGAGGCTGATTGTCGTCCGTGCTGAACTGCCCGAAAGACAGGTTCATGATGTCGACGCCTGTCTCGGCCATCTCGACCATCGAGGTAGCCGCGGTCCAGGTGTCACCGGAGGCGGTGTCGTCGAGCACGCGGTGCACGTGGAGTTCGGCCGCTGGAGCTTGCTGCAGTATGCAGCTCGCGACGAACGTGCCGTGCCCCGCCGCGGCCTCGAGGGCGTCATCTCTGGGGTCGATGAGCGAGTACGGCCGGGCGAGGTATCGGCCGGCCAGCGAGCCGGCCGGGTAGATCCGCGTGTCAAGCAGACCCACCCGCACGCCGCGGCCGCGATCAGGCGCGGCGAATGTGACGGCTGCCGTCGTGGGCCTCGGGTCCCCTACCGCGGAGCCGGCCGGCACGATGGGGTCACTGGGTGGGGGACCACCGACGTGCGGAAATCCGAGAACCTGCGCGACGCCGCGGTTCTTGCCGAATTCGGGGGCCCAGCCGGCATAGACCTGGGTGAAATGCAGCCGCAGGCCCTTGGACAGGACGTCAAGGAGCGGCGCGGTCCCGCCGACCTCGGCGCCGCGCGCCGTCTCGTAGGCGGCCAGGTCAGCACCAATCCCGTCCTGTTGACGAAGCTGATTGACGGCGCGGCCCAGGTTCGCCAGCCCGGACACCTTGGCCAGGCCGAGCGCTTCGTGCGGCTCTACGTTCGCGTAACGCACGCCGAAGTAGGTGAGCGCCCTGGTGACGATGTTCAGGTGGGGCAGCGCGACGATGACCTGATCGTCGTGGAACGTCTCGACCCTGCCACGAGTGATTGCCATCAGTTCGCTCCTTGGTGCGGTGCCTGCCTGCCATGAACCGTCACGCCCGTTAACCACGCGGAGGCAGCGAGCCTCATCTACGCGGAGGCGGCGAGCCACCCGCTGATACAGGCCGGGGAAATATTCTTTAGGCCCGCGTGCCTGGCCGTGGTTAGCATCGATTGTGACGGGGATTGCGCAGGACGAGGCCACACAGGCACTGGGGCTTGCCGAGGCCGATCCGGCCCGGTCGATGGTGCTGGCGCGGCGCGCCGCGGGTCAGGCGCGCGCGGCGCACGACCTTGTCGCGTTGTCGCTGGCCGAGCGGGCCCTGGGCCTGGCCGCTATGCAGTTGGAGGATCCCGACGCCGCGCTTGCGCATCTGCGCGCGGCGATCCGGCTCGGCAATCAGGCGGGTTCTGCTCAGCTCGCCGGCGAGGCGCGGATGCGGCTGGCTTTTGCCCTGAACGTGCGCGGGCGCGGCCGGCAGGCGCTGCGCGAGATCGAGACGTCGCTTGTCGCCCTCACCGGCATGCCCCGGGCGCGTGCCCAGGCGCAGCGCGCCGCGATCTTGATTCAGCTGGGGCGGCTCGACGAGGCACTGCCCGACTGCGAGGCCGCGCTTACCGCGCTGCGGCACGCCAGTGATCACGTGTGGCTGCAGCGGGTGCTTTACAACCGTGCGGTTCTGTACGGCTACCGGCAGGAGTTCGCTGCCGCCGAGGCTGATCTGCGCGAGGCCGCGCAGCTGTGCATCAGGTTCGAGCTGGACCTGTCGCTCGGGTTCGTGCACGAGAACCTCGGCTGGATCAGCAGCCTGCGCGGTGATGTGCCGGTCGCGCTGCACTATCTCGACCTGGCCGAGCGGTGCTTCCGCGCGCACGGCGCACCCGTCGGCGAACTGCTCACCGACCGTTCTCAGCTCCTGCTGTCGGTACGGCTGATTTCCGAGGCCAGGCAGGCGGCGGAAGAGGCGGTGGCGGAGTTCAAGCGGCAACGCAGGCAGGTCGGGCTGCCGGAGGCAAGGCTGCTGCTGGCTCAGGCCGCGATCCTCGACGGACAGCCAGGCAGTGGACTCGACCAGGCCCGCGCCGCGGTACGCGAATTCAACCGCCAGGACCGCTCCCGCTGGGCCACGCTCGCGCGCTATATCGTCGTGGCGGCCCGGCTGAGCATCGGCACACCGTCCGGCCGCGAGCCGGAACTTGGCATCGGCGCCGCGCCGGCATACCCGTCCGGTGTCACGGTTGCGCAGCTGGAACGAATCGCGCGCGACCTCCTCGGCGCCGGATGGCCGTCCTCAGCGCTCGACGCCAGGCTGCTCGCCGCCCGGCTCGCACTGAAGCAGGGCTGGACGGGCCGCGCGTGTGCGCAACTGGAGCAGGCGGCCAGGCAACGCCTCCGCGGGCCGGCTCTGCTGCGCGCCAGGGGCTGGTTCGCCCAGGCACTGCTGCGCCATGCCAGCCAGAACTACCGCGGCGCGACCGTTGCCGCACGGACCGCGCTGCGCGTCCTCGACGAGCACAGAACCGGCCTGGGTGCGACCGATCTACGCGCCCACGCCTCCGGGCACCGCGTCGAGGTCGCCGAGTTCGGGTTGCGGATGGCATTCGAAAGCGGCCACGCGGACCGGGTGCTCGACTGGGCGGAACAAGGCCGGGCCAGTCATCTGATGCTGCGGCCGGTCCGCCCGCCCGCCGACCCCGGCCTGTCCGCCGCCCTGTCCGAGCTCCGGGCCGTGACCAGCGAGATCTCCGCGCTCCGCCGGGCTGGCCGCAACACCATGCCGTTGGTACGCCGCCAGGTGGATCTGGAACGCCGGATCCGTGACCGGGTCCGCCACTCACCAGGCGATCGGACCAACGCGCCGACCCGGCTGATACCCGCCCGCGCGCTCGCGGATGCGGTCGGCGACAGCGCGCTCGTCGAGTTTGTCCGGCTCGACGACACGCTGCACGCTGTCGTTGTTTGCGGCGGCCGGATCCGGCTGCGCTGTCTGGGAGTATCCGCGGCGGCCAGCGACCTGATCGACCGGGCCCGATTCGCACTGCACCGGCTCGCGCGGCACAACATCAGCGCGGCAAGTGACGCCGCGGCTCGCGCGCTGCTCACCGACGCCGCGACCCGGCTCGAC
>DATFVJ010000287.1:0-18297 GCA_035260365.1 Streptosporangiaceae bacterium | reverse complement strand
GCTGATCGAGCCGCCGTGAAACGCGGCCGCCAGGGTGTGCGGGTTGAGGATCGCGCCCTCGAACATCGCCGAGTAGGCGCTCGCGGCGGCATTCCACGCCTGGGAGATCGCGTTGCCCAGCAACCCGGCGAGCATTGCCTTATGGGTGAGCGCGTGCCGGAGGGTGGTGAAGAAGGTGCTCCACGCGTGCAGGACCGGTGGATCGGTGAAGGCGATGAGCAGGCCGCCGATGACGACGGCCACCACGATCGCGAGCGTGGTGACGACCGCCGAGTTGCCCTCGAGGATCGCGTCGATGACGGTCCGCCCGAACGACGGCCGCTCCGGTTGCGCGGTGGGCCCGGCGGGTTCGTTCGCGTTGGCGCCCGGGGGGGCGGGGGGCGATTCGCTCATGTCGGCTCCACCGTGGGCTGCTGCGCGTCGCCCCCGGCGCCTGGGCCGGTCGCCGGCTCGGCGGAGGGTGGGGGCGCGGCAGGCTCGCCAGCGGGTTCCGCGCCCGGCTCGATACCGGCCATCAGCAGGCCGAGTTCCTCGCGGGAGACCGCCGGCGGGCGGAAGGCGATGATCCGGCCCTCGTACATGACGGCGATCCGGTCGGCCAGCGCGTAGATTTCTTCGAGCTCGGAGGACACCATCAGCACGGCGATGCCCTTGTCGCGCTCCTCGACGATGCGACGGTGCACGAACTCGATGGATCCGACGTCGAGGCCCCGGGTGGGCTGGCTGGCCGTCAGCAACCCGATTTCACGTCCGATCTCCCGGGCCAGGATGACCTTCTGCTGGTTGCCGCCGGACAGGGTGCCGACCGGCGTGGAGATCGACGTCGCCCGGATGTCGAACTCGGCTACCTTGCTGACGGCCGCCGCGCGGATCGCGTCGAGGTCGAGCGCGATCCCCTTGGCGAACGGCGGCCGGTCGTAGACGTCGAGGATGAGGTTGTCCGCGACGGGGAAATCCGCGACGAGCCCGTCCTCCTGCCTGTCCTCCGGGATGTAACCGACACCGGCGCGCAGCCGGTGCCGTGGGGAGGCGTGGCTGAGGTCGCGGCCGTCGAGCCGGACGGACCCTCCCGCGGCGGGCCGCAGGCCCATCAGCGCTTCGCACAATTCGGTCTGGCCGTTGCCCTGGACGCCGGCGATCCCGAGGATCTCGCCCGCCCGTACCTGGAGCGAGACGTCGTCCACGGCAACCTGCCCGCGGTCGTCGTAGACGGTCAGCCCGCTGACGTCGATCGCGACGGCACCCGGCCTGGCCGGTGCCTTGCGTACCTGCAGTTCCACGGCCCGGCCCACCATCAGCGCGGCAAGCTCCTGATCGCTCGCGGTCGGCGGGCGCTCGCCGACCACCTTCCCGCGGCGGATCACGGTGATCGTGTCGGCGATCGTCTGGACCTCCTTGAGCTTGTGGGAGATGAAGACGATCGACCGGCCGCCCGCGCGAAGCTCCCGCATGATGCGGAAGAGGTCCTCGGTTTCCCCGGGCGTGAGCACCGAGGTCGGCTCGTCGAGGATGAGCACGCTCGCCTCGCGGATCAAGGCTTTGACGATCTCCACCCGTTGCTGCACGCCGACCGGCAGATTCTCGATGTAGGCATCGGGGTCGACGTCCAGGCCGTAGCGCCGGGAAAGCTCCCGCACCTCACGGTGCGCCCGGCGCCGGTCGAGCAGGCCGAATGCGCGGGTCCGCTCCATGCCGAGGGTGACGTTCTCTGCCACCGTGAACACGGGCACGAGCATGAAGTGCTGGTGCACCATGCCGATGCCGGCGGCGAGCGCGTCCTTCGGCGAATGGAAGTCGGCCGGCTGGCCGTCGATGAGGATCTCACCCTCGTCGGCACGCGTGAGGCCGTACAGCACGTTCATCAGGGTTGTCTTGCCCGCCCCGTTCTCGCCGAGGAGAGCGTGGATCTGACCGGGAGCCACCGTCAGGTCAATGTGGTCATTGGCGACGAGACTGCCGAAGCGCTTCGTGATTCCCCTCAGCTCGAGCTTCACCGGCGCCTCCCTCCCATGGCGGCCCGGCCGGGATCACCCGGCCGGGCCATGTGCCGCCAGCTCACACCGGTCTAAGCGGGGCTCTTGGTGGGTGTCTGGATCGTCCCGCTAATGATGCCCTGTTTCACCTGCGTGAGCTCGGCCTGCAGGGATGCGGGGACCTTGCTGGCGAAATCGTGATAGGGGGCGAGCGCGACTCCGCCGTTCGCGAGGGTGCCGATGTAGTTGCCGCCCTTGAACGTGCCGCCCGCCGCGGTCCGGATCGCGGTCTTCACCGCGGTCTGGATGCCCTTCTCGATGCTGGTGATGAAGTACTTGCAGTACTGCGCCGCGCTGACGCACCCGTCGGTGTCGACCCACATCATGTTCACCTTCTGGCCCGACGCGTCCGCCTGCTGGACGGCCTTGGCGGCGCCGAGGCCGACGTTGCCCGCGACCGGGAAGATGATGTCGGCGCCCTCGGTGATGAACGTGTTGGACAGCGTCTGGCCCTTGCTCTGGTCGGTGAAGTCACCGGTGAAGTTGCCGTTCTGGGTCGTCTCGTTCCAGCCGAGGACCTGCACGTGCGTGCCGTGCCTGCTGTTGTAGTACTGGACGCCGTCGTAGAAGCCGTCCATGTAGATCGTTACCGTGGGCAGCTTCTGGCCGCCGAAGGTCGCCACCTTCCCCGACTTGGTCATGCCGGCCGCGAGGTAGCCGCCCATGAACCCGTCCTGCACGGTGTTGAACAGCAGCGCGTCCACGTTGGCCAGCGGCGGAGTGTAGGCGTTGTCCACGATCGCGAACTTCTGGTTCGGGTGAGCTGCGGCCGCGGCCTTCGTCGAGTCACCCATCAGGAAGCCCACGGTGACGATGATCCCGCAGTTCTGGCTGATGAAGGCATTGATGTTCGGCACGTAGTCGCTTCCCGACGTCGACGACAGGTACTTTCCGGTGATGGTCGCGCTCTCGGCCTCCTGGACCCCCTGCCACGACGACGCGTTGAACGACCGGTCGTCGATGCCGCCCGTGTCCGTGACCATGCACGCCTTGAAGGCGGCGGTGGACGCCGTGCTGCTTGGCGACGACGATGACGTTGGTGTCTTGGACGAACTGCCGCACGCGGCGGCGAGCAGCGCGACCGCGGCGATCGCGGCGGCTGCGGGAATGGTCCCTCTCACGGTTACCTCCTCATTGACCACACAGTCAGTGGTAGCCCGGACGGACCACCGGCTCCGTCGCACCCCCAAGCCGGCTGGGGACGGAAATCCCGAACCTCCCGCCCCGGGATGCCCGCAGGTTAGACCGGGTGCCACCGTCCGGGGAAGCAGGACAGCGCAGTCCGGGCGACGACGTTGCCAAATCGAAACCCTCCCAAACCTCGCCCGGCAGGCGCGGCGTGCCCTCGCGCGGGCCCGCCAGCGGTCGCGGGCCGGCTACGCTCGGCGGCCGGAGGCGAGCGTGGTGATCGACTGGTACCGGCTCCGGGCCGCCGCCGCCGACGCGGCGGGGCGGGCCTATGCCCCGTACTCCGGGTTGCGGGTCGGTGCCGCAGGCGAGACGGCGGACGGCCGGGTCATCGTGGGATGCAACGTGGAGAACGCTTCCTACGGGCTGACGCTGTGCGCCGAGTGCGGCCTGGTGTCCGCGCTGCACGCGGGCGGCGGCGGGACCTTGGTCGCGGTCAGCGTCGTCGCGTCCGACGGCTCGCCCCTGCTGCCCTGCGGCCGCTGCCGCCAGTTGCTGTTCGAAGCCGGCGGCGAGGGTCTGCTGCTCGACACGGCGGCGGGTCCGCGGCCGCTTGGCACGCTGCTGCCCGCCGCGTTCGGCCCCGCCGACCTGCCCGCCGGGCGGGGAGACCGTGCCTGAGCCGCCGGCTTCCGGCGGGCCAGCGGGCCGGCCGGCGCCGCCTGGCCTGCGCGGGCCCGGCGTCGCTGGGCTGATCAGGGCCAAGCGGGACGGCGGGCGGCTTTCCGACGACGACATCCGCTGGCTCATCGCGGCGTACACCGGCGGCGGCGTGCCCGACGAGCAGATGTCCGCACTGCTGATGGCCATCTACTTCCGCGGGATGGACCCCGCTGAGCTGCGGGCCTGGACGGCAGCGATGGTCGCGTCCGGCGATCGGCTCGACCTCGGCGCCGTGTCCGCGCCCACCGTCGACAAGCACTCCACCGGCGGGGTCGGTGACAAGGTTTCACTGATCCTCGCACCCCTCGTGGCCAGTTGCGGCGCGGCCGTGCCGCAGCTTTCCGGCCGGGGGCTCGGCCACACCGGCGGGACCCTGGACAAGCTCGAATCTGTGCCCGGCTGGCGGGCCGGCCTGTCGCCCGCCGAGATGATAGCCGTGCTGCGTGACGTCGGCTGCGTCATCTGCGCCGCCGGGCCGGGGCTGGCCCCGGCGGACCGGCGACTTTACGCGCTGCGTGACGTGACAGGCACGGTCGAGTCGATACCGCTGATCGCGAGTTCCATCATGTCGAAGAAGATCGCCGAGGGAACCTCGGCGCTCGTGCTCGACGTGAAGGTGGGCAGCGGCGCGTTCATGCGTGATCTCGGCGACGCGCGGCGCCTCGCGGAAACGATGGTCACGCTCGGCGCCGAGCACGGCGTGCGGACCTCCGCGCTGCTCACCAGGATGGACTCGCCGCTCGGGTACGCCGCTGGCAACGCTGTCGAGGTCGAGGAGGCCGTTGTCACGCTGCGCGGCGGCGGTCCCTCCGATCTTGTGACGGTCACGCTCGCGCTGGCCAGGGAGATGCTCTGGCTGGCCGGACTCGGGCCGGACCCAGGCGTGGCGGCCGGGGCGGACCCGGGCACCGAGGCTGGGGCGGACCCGGGCACGGCGGCCGGGGCGGACCCTGGTCGCACGGCCGGGCCGGCGAATCGGGTGGACCCGGCGGCGGCCGCGCTCGCCGACGGCCGCGCCCATGAGCGCTACCGCGCGATGATCAGGGCTCAGGGCGGCGATCCGGACGCGCCGTTGCCGTGGGCGGCGCACACCAGCGTCGTGAGATCAGCCGCGTCGGGCTGGCTGCGCCGGCTCGACGCGCTCGCCGTCGGGCGTGCCGCGTGGCTGCTCGGTGCGGGCCGGGCACGGAAGGAAGACCAGGTGAGCGCGGCGGCCGGGGTCATCTGCCTGGCCAAACCTGGCGACCAGGTGCAGCTGGGACAGCCCCTGGTCGAGCTGCGAAGCGACGAGGCCGCCCGTATCGGCCCCGCCGCCGAGGCCCTGGCCGGCGCGATCGAGATCGGCCCGCAGCCGCTGCCCGTGCCGCCCCTCGTCATCGAGCGCGTAGCGCCATGACGGCGATATCCACCGGCAGTTCGCCGCCGCCGAGTCTGTCCACAGAAAAGTGTTCGCCCTTCCAGACCCCTTGACAGCCCGGAAAAATCAGCAGTAGGGCAACGCCCCCACTGGGCGGGCGGGTAGTGGATAGGAAACGTGCGGCGGGGCGAGGTAGCGTCGGGACGTGAACATCGAGTCGCGTGCGCAGGCGGTCGCGGACCAGCCGTGGGCCACGCTGCCGTCCGCGGTCGGCACGGCGGCCGCGATACCGACGTCGGATGCCGCGCTCCGGCAGATCCTGCACGGGCTGCCAGGCGTCGACCAGGTGGGGGCGCAGGCGCGGGCGGCCGCCCTCGCGACGAGGTCGATCAAGCGGGACGCCAAGATGTGGGCGCTCGACGCGGCGATCCGCATGGTCGACCTGACCACGCTCGAAGGCGCGGACACCCCGGGCAAGGTCCGCGGGCTGTGCGCGAAGGCGCTCCGGCCTGATCCCGCGGATCCCGGCGTACCTCCGGTCGCGGCGGTCTGCGTGTACCCGGACCTCGTCCGCGTCGCTCGCGCCGAAGTCGACGGCAGCGCGGTCGCCGTGGCGTCCGTGGCCACCGCCTTCCCTTCCGGCCGCGCCGCGCTCGCGGTCAAGCTCGCCGACGTCGCCAGCGCCGTGAACGACGGAGCGGACGAGATCGACATGGTCATCGACCGGGGCGCGTTCCTCGCCGGGCGGTACGGGCAGGTGTACGAGGAGGTGCGAGCGGTGCGCGAGGCGTGCGGATCCGCGCACCTCAAGGTGATCCTCGAGACGGGCGAACTCGCCACTCTCGACAACGTGTCGCGCGCCGCGTGGCTCGCCATGCTGGCCGGCGCGGACTTCATCAAGACGTCGACGGGCAAGGTGTCGCCGGCGGCTACGCCGCCTGTCGCCCTGGTCATGCTGGCCGCCGTGCGTGATTTCGCCGAATCGACCGGGCGCCGCGTCGGCGTGAAGGTCGCGGGCGGCGTGCGCACCGCCAAGGACGCGATCCGCTACCTCGTGCTCGTGCGCGAGACGGCCGGGCCGGAGTGGCTCACCCCGGAGTCGTTCAGGATCGGTGCGTCGAGCCTCCTGAACGACCTGCTCATGCAGCGCAGCAAGCAACTCACCGGCGCCTACGCCGGCCCCGACTACTTCACCCTCGACTGATCGGCTCAAGGCCCTTGTCACGGCCCGGCGCCTGTTCCGACGTGTGTGTCCCAGGTCAGCGAGGGTGCTCGATGGTGTTCGTCACTCGTGCGCCAACCGTGCAGAACGTGTCAAGTCCATTCACTGTCAGCCCTGACACCCTGCTGTGACACGGTGAGCGTCACGTGATCCCGGTCTAGGTATTCCAGAACCTTCGGCAAGTGCATTGCCAGCACCCCGGCTGCTTCCGGTTCTCGGCAGCGCAGCCTGATGTGCTGACCGATCGGGTTCCTCCGGCGCCGCTCGCTGAACTGCCGGTCAAGCGTCACCAGCACTGCGTGGTGTGCGGCCGCGTAAACGGTGAGCTTGTCGTCCTGACCCTCAGACGCGAGCCCCGCTTGCGCTGCCGTCCAGCATTTATGGCCCTCGCCCTGGAGCATCTTGCGGACACTCACTGGGATGTCGTGATCGAGGAAGAAGCGCACGGCGCCACCATGCAGGATCTCGCGGTGCGGTGACGAGAAGGGAGGCAACAAATCCTCCTGCTATCGAGGTCCGATAGGCAGTTGCGGCCTCCAAGGGCTCCGCACATCCTCCTGCTATCGGTCCGATCGGGAGTTGCGGCCTCCAAGGGCTCCGCGAGCCAATGTAGCCATCGCCGTCATGGTTGTCCATCGATCTGCCCCGCGGAGCAGTCACGCTGCCACGTAGTGCCGAGCAGCCTCGATGTCCTCTGGGGTGAGCGACGGGTATTCCTCGATGATCGCAGCGCTGTCGTAGCCGACGTCAAGGTAGCGCCGGACTGTGGCAACAGGGATGCGAGTTCCGGCGAAGATGGGCGTACTGCCGTGCACACCGCGGCGACGGACTACTTTTCCGGCAGCGTCAGGCTCACGTTCGCGCAGTGCGTCGATTCTGGAGCCCAGGTACTCCAGCTCGATGACTTGATGAATGACTACCTGATCCGGCCGGGCATCGCCTGACCAGGAACCATCGGGGTACTGGAAATAGACGTTCTGACCATGTGTGGCGAACCGCAGCTCTCGCAGCGGCGACGCGAACCCTCGCTCACTCAGGTAGCCGACCACGCGGCGTATGTGCTGCAAGCTGATCCCCGGCTTATGACGAAGCTCCGCAGCGACCAAGAGCTGAAGCAGGTCTTGGAAGGTGTATAGCCGCACGATGTTGCGTGGACTGAGCTGTTGTCTGATCGAGGGACATACTAGGCGTATCTGTTCCCAGTAACGGAGCTGACGCATCGTAATCCGGGCTAGCGTGGCAGCGCGCTTATCGGAGATTGCGAGGACGTCTTCTATCGCTACATCCGCCATCGCGCGCACCTTCCGTCGCCTTCCGCTGGTTGAGGACCCGCGGGGGGCCGTGGCCCGCTACGCGTGGTACCACGCAGCCTGAATGTACCCTCCCTTGACGAAAGTTGGGAAGAAACGAGAGCGTCCGTGCAGGTCTGGCGTAAGTGCCTGGGCTGTGCCGAGCTGGGCCGCGAGGTTCCTCGACGATCCGCCGCACGATGGGGAGTTTCCGTCGGATCGGATGGGGTTCAGGGCGCGCCGCTCGTGGCATTGGGCGGCGCGCCCGCGTTTAAGGTGGGGGAGTGGCCTGGGCCGGGTGTGGGCCATCCCACGGCCGCGACAACCGGCAACGGTCAGCAACGTTCGTGCAGGTGGATAGGGGTGTTACCGGATGCGCGACAGGTCAGAGAGCCGTGTCAGACACACCACCCTCGACTGACATGGTGTGGGACTACGCCCCCGCGCCCCAGGCGCGTGACATCGTCTCGATCGCCGCGAAGTACGGCCTGTTCATCGACGGGGAATTCGCGCCGTCGGCCAGCGGGGAGACGTTCGTCACCGTCAATCCGGCGACCGAGGAACGGCTCGCGGACGTGGCGGCCGCGGGCCCGGCCGACGTCGATCGCGCGGTGCGTGCCGCGCGCGCCGCCCACGACCGGGTCTGGGGCCCGATGCCAGGTGTCCAGCGGGCCAAGTACCTGTACCGGATCGCGCGGATCCTGCAGGAACGCGCGCGCGAGTTCGCGGTGCTCGAGACGCTGGACAACGGCAAGCCGATCCGCGAGTCGCGCGACGTCGACGTGCCGCTCGCTGCGGCGCACTTCTTCTACCACGCGGGCTGGGCGGACAAGCTCGAGTACGCGGGCTTCGGCCAGGCACCACAGCCGCTCGGCGTCGCCGGGCAGATCATCCCGTGGAACTTCCCGCTGCTCATGGCCGCGTGGAAGCTCGCGCCGGCGCTCGCGGCAGGCAACACGTGCGTGCTCAAACCGGCCGAGACGACCCCCCTGTCGGCCCTGCTTCTCGCCGACGTGTGCCAGCAGGCCGACCTGCCGCCCGGCGTGGTGAACGTGACAACCGGCGCGGGGGACACCGGCTCGGCGCTCGTCTCCCACCCCGGGGTGGACAAGATCGCTTTCACCGGCTCGACCGCGGTGGGCAAGGAAATCCGGCGGGCGGTGGCGGGCACGGGCAAGCGGCTCACCCTCGAACTCGGCGGCAAGGCGGCGAATGTCGTCTTCGACGACGCGCCGCTCGACCAGGCGGTCGAGGGGATCGTGAACGGCATCTTCTTCAACCAGGGCCACGTCTGCTGCGCGGGCTCCCGGTTGCTCGTGCAGGAGTCGGTCGCCGGGCCGGTGGTCGAGCGGCTCAAGCGCCGCATCGACACCTTGCGGCTCGGCGACCCGCTCGACAAGAACACCGACATCGGGGCGATCAACTCGCGCCAGCAGCTCGACAAGATCCGCGAGCTGTCCGCCGCGGGCGAGGCGGAGGGGGCCAGCCGCTGGTCCCCGCAGTGCCAGCTGCCGCCGCGCGGCTACTGGTTCCCGCCGACCGTGTTCACCGGGGTCAGCCAGTCGAACAGGATCGCCCGCGAGGAGATCTTCGGGCCGGTGCTTTCCGTGCTCACGTTCCGCACGCCGGACGAGGCGGTCGTCAAGGCGAACAACACGCCTTATGGCCTGTCGGCCGGGGTGTGGACCGAGAAGGGCAGCCGGATCCTGTGGATGGCGCAGCGGCTGCGGTCCGGAGTCGTGTGGGCGAACACGTTCAACCGGTTCGACCCGGCAAGCCCGTTCGGCGGCTACCGTGAGTCCGGTTTCGGCCGGGAAGGCGGCCGGCACGGGCTGGAGGCCTACCTCGATGTCTGACGACGGCGCTCCCGGCGGCGCACGGCTCGACGTGCGCAAGACGTACAAGCTGTTCATCGGCGGCGCGTTCCCCAGGTCGGAGTCCGGCCGCTCCTACCAGGTCCGCGGGCCTGGCGGCACCCTCCTCGCGGCCGCCGCGCAGGCGTCACACAAGGACGCGAGGGACGCGGTCGTCGCGGCGCGCGCCGCCGCGGCGGGCTGGGCGGGCGCCACCGCCTACAACCGGGGCCAGGTCCTTTACCGGGTGGCAGAACTTCTCGAAGGACGGTCGGCGCAGTTCGCCGCCGAGGTCGCGGCGGCCGAGGGGGGGTCTGCGGCGGCGGCGCGGCGTTCGGTGTCCGCCGCGGTGGACCGATGGGTGTGGTTCGCCGGCTGGGCGGACAAGGTCGCGCAGGTGGCTGGCGCCGCGAACCCGGTCGCCGGGCCGTACTTCAACTTCAGCGTGCCCGAGCCGACCGGCGTGGTCGCGGTCATCGCGCCCGCCACGTCGAGCCTGCTCGGGCTGGTGAGCGTCCTGGCGCCGGTCATCGTCACGGGCAACACGGCGGTTGTCGTCGCGAGTGAGCCCCGGCCGTTGCCCGCGGTCACGCTCACCGAGGTGATCGCGACGTCCGACGTGCCGCCAGGGGTCGTCAACGTGCTCACCGGCCGGACGGCGGAGCTTGCGCCCGTCCTCGCCGCGCACATGGACGTGAATGCGATCGACCTGTCGGGCGCGGCGCCCGGCGACCGGGCCGAGCTCGAGCGGCTCGCGGCGGGCAACCTCAAGCGGGTCTACATGCCGCGTGCGGAACCCGACGGCTGGGCGGCGCCGCCAGATCCGCGCCGGATGATGGCATTCCTCGAGACCAAGACGGTCTGGCACCCGGTGGGCATCTAACCGGGCCGAGGCAGCGCCGCGGATAGCGAGGGTCATGGCACCTGTGATCCGCGGCGCCGATGGGTGCCGAGCGGACATGGCCCGCGCTGATCAGATTTCGCCTCAGATTTCGCCGAACAGGCGGTCGCCCGCGTCGCCAAGGCCGGGCACGATGTAACCCCGTTCGTCCAGGTGGTCATCCACAGCACCGGTCACCACGCGGACGGGCACGGGTTGGTCCGAGGGGAAAGCGGCGGTGATCCGGCTGATGCCCTCCGGCGCCGCGATCAGGCAGACGGCGGTTACCGAGGCCGCGCCGCGCGAGACGAGCATTCCGATGACCGTTTCCAGTGTGCCGCCGGTGGCGAGCATGGGATCGAGAACGAACGCCTCGCGGCCGGCGAGATCGGTGGGCAGCCGGTCGGCGTAGGTCGATGCGACGAGAGACTCTTCGTCACGGACCATGCCGACGAAGCCGACGTCCGCGGTCGGCAGGAGCCTGGCCATGCCGTCGAGCATGCCGATGCCGGCCCGCAGCACGGGTACGACGAGCGGCGCCGGCCGGGCCAGCTTGACGCCTTCGGCCAGGGCGACCGGGGTCTTCACCGACACCGCCTGCACCCGCACCTCGCGTGTCGCCTCGTAGGCGAGCAGCGTCACAAGCTCGTCGGCGAGCCGGCGGAACGTCGGGGCTTCGGTGCCGGCGTCGCGCAGCGCGGTGAGTTTGTGCGCGACGAGTGGATGGTCGACGACCAGCGTTCGCATGGTCGGTAGTGTCGCAGGCCGGCCACTGGCCGCGCGACACGATCCCGGACCGGCCTGCACCGCCGTTGCGAGCCTGCCGGATTTCGAGTATATGTTCGAATATAGCAGTGCTGCCTGCCTTCCCCAGGGTGGCTTACGTAACGGAGCTGAGCGGAGAAGTCGCGAGCGGCGCGTGGATCTGCCGGCGCCGCGGGACACGGACGCGTGACGCGGACGCGGGACGCGGGACGGGGCAGAAGGTGCAGGCAGGGTGCGTGAGCAGGGTGTACGGCGACCCGATCCAGGTATGGACGGACGACGAAGGAAGGCCGGCCAGGTTCGTCTGGCGCGGCCGTTCGTTCACGGTGCTCGACATGCTCGAGCATAGGGAGATCAGCCACGAGTGGTGGCGCGGAAAGGGCCCGGATGACCCTGGGCCTGCGGCCGGCCGGGAGTTCTGGCGCGTGCGGGCGTCACCGGGTGCGGATGCGCCGCCGGGGCTTTACGAGCTTCGCTGCGACCCGGCGGTCGGCGACTGGCTGCTCGCGCGCACCCTGGACTGACGGCGTAACCCGATTGGCGCATTCGATTGATGACGACCGCCGGGTCGCCGGGATTACGCGGGTCATGTTCCGTTGGGCCGCCACGCGGCAGCCGTTCGGAATCATGGTTGTGATCACCGGCACGCGGCGCCGCGGCCATAGCCGCGCCTGACGCCGCGCCCGGTAGCCGCGCCCGGTAGCCGCGCCCGGTAGCCGCGCCCGACGCCGCGCAATCGGTCTGCGGGAGAATGGGGCCATGCCGGAACCCTCATCGCAGCACTCGCCAGCGGCCACCGCGGAGGACTGGCACGCCTGGCACGACGGATACGACGTGCCGGATTCGCTGCTTGCGCGCCGGCTCGCCGTGGTGCAGGGGCGCATCCGCACCGCGCTCGACTCCCGTCCGCCCGGCCCGCTGAAGGCGATCAGCATCTGCGCCGGCCAGGGGCGTGACCTGATTTCCGTGCTGGCGAGTCACCCGCGCGGGAGCGACGTCAGGGCACGGCTGGTCGAACTGGACCCCCGCAACGCCGCGGTCGCGCGAGACGCCGCGAGAGCCGCCGGGCTCGACGGCGTCGAGGTGGTCGTCGGCGACGCGGCGCGCACCGATCATTACGCCCAGATGGTGCCCGCGGACCTGGTGCTCGCGTGCGGCATCTTCGGCAACATCACCGCGGGCGACATCGAAAAGACGATCGGGTTCCTCGGCTGCATGACCGCGACCGGCGGCACGGTCCTGTGGACACGGCACCGCCGCGAACCTGATCTGACTCCGCTCCTCTGCCGCTGGTTCGCGCAGCACGGGTTCGAGCTTGCGTGGCTGTCGGATCCTGGCCAGAACTACGGCGTGGGCGTGCACACGTTCACCGCCGCGCCAACGCCGCTGCCGCCGGGCGCGACCATGTTCAACTTCATCGGCCGCGAGCGCGCGCGCGAACTCGAGCGCCGCGGGTCAACGACGAACCTGCCGTGACACCCTGACCTAACCGAGCACCGCGTCGCGTATCGCGCGCAGATCCGGCTCGGCCGACGGTCCCATGACCAGCAGTGTGGTGACGGGGCTCTTGCGCCAGAGCGCCAGCCGCTCGCGAATGCGCTCGATGGGACCGAGCAGGCATATCGCGTCCGCGAGCTCATCGGGCACCGCGCTGATGGCCTCGTCCCTGCGACCCGCGAGAAACAGTTCCTGCACCTTCGCGCCCTGCTCCGCGAATCCCATCCGGCTGACGATGTCGAGGTGGAAGTTTCGCCCGCGGGCACCCATGCCGCCGATGTAGAAACCGAGCGTCGTCTTCGCGGCGCGCAGCGCGGCGGCCAGGTCGCCAGTTCGGATGACGCTGACCATCGCGGCGATGTCGAAGCCCGCGGGCGCCGCCGCGAGCGCGTCGCCGTACATCTGGCCGATCCGTTCCGGGTGGGTGAAAAGCGGCAGCCAGCCGTCGGCGATCTCGGCGGCGAGCGCCACGTTCTGCGGGCCTTCGGCGCCGAGATAGACCGGGATCGCGGGCCGCAACGGGTGGATGTTCAGCTTGAGCGGCTTGCCGAGGCCTGTTCCGCCCGGGTAGGGCAGCGGGTAGTGCGGCCCGGCGCTGCGCACGGGTTCCTCCCTGCGCCATATCGCGCGGAGCAGGTCCACGTACTCGCGGGTGCGCGCGAGCGGCTTCGGGAACGGCACGCCGTACCACCCCTCGATGACCTGGGGTCCCGACGCTCCCACGCCAAGCATCAGCCGGCCGCCGGACAGGTGGTCGAGGGTCGCCGCGGCCATGGCGGTCGCGGCCGGGGTGCGCGCGCCGAGCTGGATGACGGAGGTGCCGAGCTTGATCCGCCGGGTCCGGGCTCCGTACCAGGCCAGCGGGGTGAGAGCGTCCGAGCCGTACGACTCCGCGGTCCAGACGGAGTCGTATCCGAGCCGCTCGGCCGCGAGCACGGTCTCGGTGGCGTCGCGCGGCGTGAACCAGTATCCGAGGTTCAGGCCGAGCTTCAGCTCGTCCGTCACTGGGGCCACCTCCACGGCCGTCCGGGCCCGGGCGCTATACTAGAACACGTTCCTATTACATAACGGCTGCCGCGGATGCGGCATCCATCGATGCGGGGGATCCCGTGGGGTGGGGCCCCCCGGGGCAACACAGCCCAACCGGCTGCCGCGTAGCGCCGACACCGTATTGCCGGCGCGGTCTGCCGCCTCAGTCCGCGCCGGGTGTGCGCCAGTTGACCGTCGGGCGCAGCGCCTCGAGCCGCACGCGGTGGGCGTACCGCTTCGTGATCTCGAGTAGCGACTCGATCAGCGTGTCGGAGAGCAGGTGGGGCGTCAGCCCGAGCTCGATGAGCTTGGTGTGGGTGACCTTGTAGTGGTGCTCGTCAGCCTCCACGCGCGGGTTTTCCAGGTGCTCGATGGTCACCGGCTCGGGGCTGCACTTCGCGACCGTGTCGGCGATCTCGGCGACCGACATCCACTCGGTGATCTGGTTGAAGACCCGGAACTCGCCCTTGTCCGCCGGGTTCTCGCACGCGAGCTGTATACACCGCACGGTGTCGCGGATGTCGATGATGCCGCGGGTCTGGCCGCCGGTGCCGTACACGGTCAGCGGGTGGCCGAGCACGGCCTGGATGCAGAACCTGTTCAGCACCGTGCCGAAGACCGCGTCGTAGTCGAACCGGGTGGCAAGCCGCTCGTCCAGCGCGGTCTGCGGCGTCTGCTGCCCATAGACCACGCCCTGGTTCAGGTCCGTCGCGCGCAGGCCCCAGATGCGGCAGGCGAACTCGATGTTGTGGCTGTCGTGCACCTTGGACAGGTGGTAGAAGGAACCCGGCCGTTTCGGGAACAGCACGCGGTCCTTGCGGCCCTTGTGCTCGACCTCGAGCCAGCCCTCCTCGATGTCGATGTTGGGCGTGCCGTACTCGCCCATCGTGCCGAGCTTGACCAGGTGGATGTTCGGGTCGATCTCGGCGATCGCGTACAGCAGGTTCAGGTTCCCCACAACGTTATTGGACTGCGTGTACACGGCGTGCTTGCGGTCGATCATCGAGTACGGCGCGGCGCGCTGCTCGGCAAAGTGAACGACCGCGTCCGGGCGATATTCCCTGACAATACGATAGGTAAAGTCGGGATCGGTGAGATCACCGACAAAGCATTTGATGACCTGCCCGGTGATCTCACGCCACGTGGTGACACGCGTGCGCAGCGTTTCGATGGGGACTAGGCTTTCCACGCCGAGTTCGTGATCGTACTGTCTGCGGGCGAAGTTGTCGGCAACAGCCACGTCGTGGCCGCCATGCGACAGGTGCAGCGCAGTTGGCCATCCAAGATAGCCGTCACCACCCAACACCAAGATCTTCATATAGCGCTCCTAACTTGCGAGGTTGGATCCTGACCTGACGTCCAGATTGATCCGCTATTGTCGGTCACCACGACACCGTAAGCTGAGGTAGCCATGGCATTGGCGTTGCGCAGAGTGACTGGTGCAGTGCGCTCGCACCGCATGGTCCGGGCAGTGTACGCGTACGGCGTCCGCACCCTTGGCCGCCGGTTCACGCGTTTCGCCTTCGGCTCGGCGATGGCGCTCGCGGTCAGCGAAATCACCCTGGTCACCTGCCTTGGCCTGCTGAAGCTGTGGCCGACCGTGTCGGCGGCCGTGGCCTGGTTCGCGGGCGCGGCAACGAGCTATGTGCTCAGCCGCTGGGCGTGGGAACGCAGAGGCTGGCCTCATCTGCTCAAGGAGACGCTGCCGTTCTGGCTGCTCGCCGTCGGCACCATCGCTTTCCTTTCTGTTGCGACCAGCCTGGCGCACCATTTGGCGCTCGCGATGGGCCTGAAGCCCATCCCGCGGCTCGCCTTCGTCGCCGCCGCCTACCTCGTGGCCAACGCCGTGACGTTCCTGTCCAGGTTCGCGATCTTCCACTACGTCCTCTTCGCCGACCGGGGAGCCAAGGACTCCGGGCGGCCGGGGCGGCCGTCGGAGGACCCATCAAGCCAGCCCGGCCTGGCGTCCGCCGCCACGCCGTCGACCACCGCCCCCTCGGCCGCGCCGTCCACCGCCCCCTCGGCTTCGCCCGCGCGGGGCCGCCCGGTCACCGCGGAAGAGGGCTTAAGGGAGACGTCCGCCTGCTGGTGACACCGCTCGCGCCACCAAGTGCCGACGATCACGCGGGCGAAACGGAGCCCGTAGAGGACATTGTGCCCCTTCTTGCTCTCACCCACCCGCCGCTTGCGGATCGTGGCCGGCCGCTCGGTCACCCGGAAGCCGCGGGCGATCACGCCGATCAGCAACTCGGCGGCCTGGTACTGGGGCTGCTGTAGCTTGACCGCGCCGGTCACCTCGGCGCGCATGGCCCGCATGCCGAACGACGGGTCGGTGACGCGCTGGCCGGCCAGCAGGCTGATCGCCGCGGCGAACACCCGGACACCGAGCCTGCGCACCGGGTCCTTGGTCTCCTCGCTGCCAAGCGTCCTCGAACCGGTCACGAAGTCCGCATCGCCCGCCAGCACGGGCGCGAGCAGGCGCTGTGCGTCGGCGGGGTCGTACTGGCCGTCCGCATCGGTGGTCACGATGTAGCTGGCGCCGCCTTCGCGCGCGAGCCGGTAGCCGAGCCTGAGGGCAGCGCCCTGCCCGCGGTTGACCGGGACGTCGCAGACGAGCGCGCCGTGCGTGTGCGCCTCCTTGGCGGTGCCGTCCACCGAACCGTCGACGACCACTATGGTCGCGGTGGCCAGGCCGCAGATGCTGGCCGGGAGCGCGTCGATGACCGGGCCGATCGCGCCCTCCTCGTTGTAGGCGGCGATCACGATCGCGACGGGCGGCAGGCGGCGCGCCCGCTCGGCGTACGTGGCGGCGAACGCGCCTGCCGCGGGGTCGTCGACCGACCCGGCCGCCGCGAGCGCACCGGCCGCGCGGACCGCGGCGACCGAGCGGACCGCGCCGGCCGCGCCCGCCTCGGAGTCCGGGCTGGTCACGTCGCTGCCTCCGCTCCTACTGGGCTGCCCTGTCCGCTGCGGGTGACCGGGTCCGGCTCGGCCGCGAATTCTGGCCACACGGTGGCCAGCCCGGATTCGAGATTGTAGGCCGGTTCGTAGCCGAGCGCCCGCGCCACCGAGATGTCCACCAGGACGGCCGGCATCTCACCCCGCTTGGCCGGGACGTGGCGGGCCGCGATCTCCTTGCCCGTGGCCAGGCGCG
Organism: Streptosporangiaceae bacterium; assembly: GCA_035260365.1. Classification (GTDB taxonomy): domain Bacteria; phylum Actinomycetota; class Actinomycetes; order Streptosporangiales; family Streptosporangiaceae; genus DATFVJ01. Next base: position 1,367 of record DATFVJ010000287.1, on the reverse strand, counting down.
CCGCTTCGACCACGTCGTTCACGGAGTTGGACGAGCCGGACGCGATGATGAGCGGCCCCGCGTACCCGGCCCGCCAGGCGGTGAGGATGCCCTGGACGACGTCGTCGACGTGCACCAGGTCGCGCAGCTGCGTACCGTCACCGTAGATGTCGATGCCCGTGCCCGATCGCGCGGCCCGCATCAGCCGCGGGATGAAACTGTCCTTGGCGGCCATCCCCGGGCCGTAGACGTTGGAGAACCGCAGAGCGCACGCATCGATCCCGTACGCCGCGGTGTAGCTGCTGAGCAGCATCTCGGCGGCCGCCTTGGTCGCACCGTAGGGCGTCATCGGGCGCAGCGGGGTCTGCTCGGTGATGACATGGCGGCCGACGTCGCCCGCGACGGCGTTGGTGGACGCGAACAGGAAGGTGCCGACAGCGCGCTTACGGGCCAGTTCGAGGAGGTTCGCGGTGACCGCGACGTTGACCTCGTACGTTCCCGCGGGGTCCTCGACCGAGCGGAGCACGGATGTCACGGCCGCGAGGTGCACGACCGCATCCGTGCCCGCGTCCAGGGCGCGCGCGGCGACCGCCGGGTCCCGCAGGTCGCCGCAGACCGTCCTGACGTCGCCAGCCACGCCGCCGCCGGGGAACGGCTGCCTGTCGGCGACCGTGACGTCGGCGCCGTATTCGAGCAGTGTCCGCACCACGCGGCGGCCGATGAAGCCGGCTCCGCCGGTCACAAGCACGCGGGAACAGCCTGGATCCGCCATGCACGCTCCATTCGCAGAAGTCACATTGTGGTCCGTTCGTATCGGTGTTGCCGCCATTGCCTACCAGTCCGAGCTGAGAACTTCCTGGCAGCAGGCTGAACGTCGGGCGGCCTTACCGGACTACCGGGTAACCACGAGCTGAACCCGCGAGGATCACCAGGAGGTCCGGGGGCTCGTCTCCCCGGGCTGGCCGGGCCCGCGGGTTCCGCATCCGCGCCGCCGGCGACACGCGGGCTCGAACGCTCGGTCGTCGTAGTGTCTGAAATCGCGCGAAACTCCCGTCCGGTGGCGAACCAGGGCACTGTACCGCAGCTCACAGCGCTATGAGCCGAATCCCGACGTGTCCGGCCGGGTTCAGCGCATGGGGCGGGGCACGTCAAGCAACAGGGTCCAAGTATGCACGATCATCGGCCGCCGGACGGGGTGGTGGCGCTGCGCGAACGCTGCCTCGCGCGACACGGCCACCAGGTAAATACCACCCGGACGAGCGGATGGGCCGGATGTGTCATGCTGGGGAACAGGCGAGGTCTGCGGAGGAACCCGGTGCGAGTCCGGGGCTGTCGCGCAACTGTGACCGGGGAGCTACCCCCACGACGCCACTGCCGCGTAGCGGCGG